>JBBSHD010000283.1:0-3548 GCA_038253455.1 Terriglobales bacterium
ACGACCGTCATCGTACAGTGGGCCGTATTCGGCGGAGATGAACCATCGGGTAGCTGAGAGTTTGCAGGGGGTAGGGATTCTTCCTCACCCCGATAAAGCCGGGGGTCGTCAGAATGACATCCCGTTGGGGGATTGATTGGAGCGATCGATGCTCGACCGCGCGGCCATCATTTTTGCTGGTCGCGGGATGCGATGGTTGCGGGTATGATTCATAGTCGCAGCGCTGCACGATGCAGAGATTCCATTTATCACTGGTGACAAAAATGCTGGTCTCCCGCCGATTGACCCGCCGGACATGCGGTTTGCTTTGCCTGGCTTTCTTACTGCCCGCGATTTTGCAGGCACAACAGTTCAGCAGCCAGCTTTACAGCGACATGCAGTGGCGCATGATTGGGCCATTTCGCGGCGGGCGCACGGTGGCGGTGACCGGAGTACCGGGCCAGCCTAACGTTTTCTATATTGCGGCGGTCAACGGGGGCATTTGGAAATCCACCGACTACGGCGAAGTGTGGCGGCCGATATTCGACAGCCAGCCGTCGAACTCGGTAGGAGCGCTGGCGGTGGCGCCTTCCAATCCCAACATCCTGTACGCGGGCAGCGGCGAAGGCTTGCAGCGGCCAGACCTGGCCACCGGCGACGGCATGTACAAATCCACCGACGCCGGGGAGACCTGGCAGCACCTGGGATTGCGCGATGGCCAGCAGATCAACGCGGTAGTGGTTGATCCTGGCAACCCTGGCCGGGTATTTGCCGCGGTGATGGGACATCCGTACGGCGCCAACACCGAGCGCGGCATCTTCCGCTCGCTCGACGGCGGGCAGTCATGGCAAAAAGTTTTGTACAAGGATGAAAACACCGGAGGGGTGACAGTGGCGCTTGATCCCGGCAACCCGCAAACCGTCTATGCCGCATTGTGGGCGGCGCGGAGGCCGCCGTGGACCACCGGCAACGCCATCAACTATCCCGGCAGCGGGCTGTTCAAATCCAGCGACGGCGGCGACACCTGGAAACCTTTGACCGCGGGATTGCCCACCCAAGAGCAGGGGCTGGGACGGATTGGGATCAGCATTTCAATCAGCGATCCGCGGCGGATGTTTGCCCTGGCGGATGCGCCGGAGGCAGGCGGCCTGTTTCGCTCTGACGACGCGGGCGAAAGTTGGGAGCGCGTAAACACCGAGCCGCGCATCTGGGGACGAGGATCGGACTTCGCCGGGGTGACGATTGCTCCTGATAATAAGGATACGGTGTACGTGGCCAACACCTCGACCTACCGGTCAACCGACGCGGGCAAAACTTTCACCGCGATCAAGGGCGCGCCCGGCGGCGATGACTATCACACGGTGTGGATTCCGGCGAACAACCCGCAGTTGATTCTACTGGGCAGCGACCAGGGCGCAACCATCAGCGTGAACGGCGGAAATACCTGGAGCTCGTGGTACAACCAGCCCACCGCGCAGTTCTATCACGTGATCACCGACAACCGCTTTCCTTATTGGGTGTACGGATCGCAGCAGGAGAGTGGCTCGGTGGGCACTCCCAGCCGCGGCGATTATGGGGAAATCACGTTTCACGACTGGCACACCATCGGCAGCGAAGAATATGGATACGTGGCGCCCGATCCGCAGGACCCAAACATTCTTTATGGCGGCAAGGCATTTCGTTTCAACCAGACCACCGGGCAAGCGCAGGACGTGTCGCCGTCGGTGCTGAAGACGGGGAAATACCGCTTCAACCGGACCGCGCCCTTGATATTTTCGGCGGCGCCGGGTTCGCACGTGCTTTACCTCGCCGCGCAAATGTTGCTGAAGACGGTTGATGGCGGAAACCATTGGGAGCCAATCAGTCCCGATCTGACGCGCGAGGATCCGGGGGTTCCGGCGAACCTGGGCAGCCTTCCGCCGGCCGTGGCGGCGCGCAAACATCGCGGGGTGATTTACGCGGTGGCGCCGTCGCCGCTCGATGCCGGAATTCTGTGGGCGGGCACCGACGATGGCCTCATTCACGTCACCCGCGACGGCGGGGCGAACTGGCAGAATGTGACCCCGCCGGAGCTGACGCCCTGGAGCAAGGTGGCGCAGCTGGAAGCTTCGCGTTTCGATAGCGGAAGCGCCTATGCGGCCATCAACCGCTTTCGCCTCGATGATCTGCACGCTTATATCTACCGCACCCACGACGGAGGCAAGACCTGGCGCAAGATCACCGCGGGCATTCCCGACAACGCGGCAGTGAACACGGTGCGGGAAGACACGGTGCGCCGGGGACTGCTGTTTGCCGGCACCGAGCGCGGCATCTACGTATCCTTTGACGACGGCGACCACTGGCAATCGCTGCAACTTAACCTGCCACCCACGTCGATGCGCGACCTGGTGGTGCACGACGATGACATCGTGGTGGGCACCCATGGGCGCTCATTCTGGATTCTCGACGACATTACGCCGCTGCGCCAGCTGAGCCGCGAGGTGGCGGCGGCCAAGGCGCACTTGTTCAAGCCGGCGGCGGCGTGGCGGCTGCGCCGGTCGATCAATACGGACACGCCCTATCCTCCGGAGGTGCCGGCAGGGAAGAACCCTCCCGATGGAGCCATCATCGATTATTTCCTGGGAGCAGCGGCCAAGGGAGCGGTGAAGCTGGAGGTTTTCGATTCCGCGGGAAAACTGGTGCGGAGTTTTTCCAGCAATGATCATTCCAGCAATGGTGAGCCCGATCCGGTCCCCAGTGACTTGCCGGTGCCCAGCTACTGGGTGCGGCCGGCGCGCGTGCTGCCGGGTAGCGCGGGCATGCATCGCTGGGTCTGGGACCTGCATTATGCTCGGCCGCAATCGATCGAGCACGAGTATCCTATCTCGGCAATCTATGGCGACACGCCCCGCTCGCCCGAAGGAGCGCGCGCGCTGCCGGGAACCTATACCGTCAAGCTGACCGCGGGGGGCCGAAGTGATTCGCAGCCACTGACTGTAAAAATGGATCCGCGAATTCCCACTGCGGCGGCCGAATGGTCGCAGCAGTTTGCCGCCGAGACCGAGATCGCAGGTCTGATGAACCAGAGTTATGACGGGATACAGGGGTTGCAGCGTGCCCGGGAGAAACTGGACGAGCTGAAAAAATCCCAGGCCGCAGGGCCGCTGGCTGATGCCATCAAGGCGATGGATGACGAAGCCAACGCGCTGGAGGCCAAGCCGGAAGGCCCGCTGTTCAAGGGGAGCACGCTGGCGGAGGTGCATCGCGGCTTGGCAACGTTACTGGGAGTGGTGGATAGCGCGGATGCTGCGCCTACCGCGCAGGCGCAGTCGGCGCTGGTTGACCTGCGCGCAGCGATGCAAACCCAGTGGCAGCGCTGGCAGGAATTTGCGGGCCGCTTGGGAACACTGAACCAGCAGTTGAAAGCGGCGGGATTGCCGGTAGTAAAGTGACTCCGCACCGGTTAACTTTTAGCAAAGCCAGAACGGTCGCGCGATACAACCGCGGGCGAGCCGCAGAGCATCACAGATAGCGTCTGCGGGTGTTGCCAGGTGAGGACACCCCGGCACAAAAGGAGAAATTATAATCAT
>JBBSHD010000284.1:0-3533 GCA_038253455.1 Terriglobales bacterium
ATCGTAATCGCGGTGGAGCGATGACTGAGACAAAGCGGGTGGCCAACGGCAAGATTGTCCGGCTGGCGATTACGGCTTAATGGACACTAATTGGAAACTCGAGGAAATTTCAGATTGAGAACAAAAGAGTTATGGCGGAGAGAGTGGGATTCGAACCCACGGTACCCTTTCGAGTACACACGCTTTCCAAGCGTGCGCCTTCAGCCACTCGGCCATCTCTCCATCGACTGCGGATTACTGTACCTACGATTGTATGGTTCAAGCCTGATCTGAGCAACGCAACCCGCCCCGCACCGCCCTGCAATAAAAAACGCCGCAATCCATTTCTGGTTTGCGGCGTTCCTAATCGTACCGACCAACGATTGAGCGATAAATCCCCAAACACTGCTAGTTCAGGCCGGAGAACTTGAAGGAGTGAAGTTCGGGGACGAATCGGCCAATTACATCTTCATCTTGTCCATCTTGCCCATCTTCTTGCCCATGCTGCAAGTTTCGGAAACCATGTCCATCTTGGAGACCTTGAACATCTTTTCCATCTTCTTGGTCTTCTCGTCGGTGCCCATGGTCTTCATGCCGGTGACGGTAACCATGTGGCCCACGTGGGGCTTCAGGTCGTCGGTGCTCATGATTTCCATCGACTTGCCGTTCTTCATTTTCAGCATGTACTCGTCGCCGCTGGCTTCGATGCAGCCGGTCATGGTCTTTTCCTTCATGCCCATGCCCATTTTGTGCCTCTTGCCCATTTTTTCGCCAGACATGCTGGAACCCTGTTTCATGCTGCTGTCGCTCTTCATGCTGTCCTGAGCGAAGCCAGGCATGGTACATAGGAACATTACTCCGGTTGCGATTAACATCTTCTTCATTGTTATGTTCTCCGTTTTTTAGTTTTTTCGAACCCCTGACCGGCACGAACGTTCGTTCGAGACCGACCGGAAATTCGCCTGAATCTCCTCTATTTTAACGCCTCCGCGCCTCATGGGTAAAGCGAGAACCGCCGCGGCTCCACGCTCTAACCGCAAATTTCCTTGGTTTGCGCTAAAAGTCAAGAGAAAAGTCTGATCACTCCTGAAATGTATTCATGGGATGAACACGGCTGTCGCCAACCTCGATGGCCTTCAGACCGCCTGACTATCTTTCAGCCGTTAGGCTCAACCGGGCGGCCGGCGAACGCCAGGGCCAGCAGGGTCTTTTGTTCCAGCTCATGCGCCTTGGCTGAGCCGGTTGCGGGACTGGCGCTGGCTGATCGCTTCACCGACCGCACCGGATGTTTGGCGAGCCTCCGCAATTTTGGCATGACGAAAAACAGCGCCCCCATATTGCCCGGCTCTTCCTGCACCCACACGATTTCGGTCAATCTGGAATGGCGTTCCAGTTCCGCCGCCAGTTGGGTTTCCGGAAACGGATACATCTGCTCCAACATGATTACGGCGGTGGACGTATCCTGCAAACGCGCGCGCTCGGCGCGCAGCTCATGCCCGATCTTGCCGCTGGCGATCAGGGCGCGCGTGGGATTCTCGATTTCCCTGTCCGGCAGCACCGGCAGAAAATCCTCGCGCGCAAATTCCGCCAGGCTGCTGGCGGCATCGGGATGGCGCAGCATCCCCTTGGGCGTAAACACCACCAGCGGCTTGCGCCACGGGCTCATGGCCTGTCTGCGCAGCAGGTGGAAATACTGCGCGGCGTTGGACGGCTGGCAGACCTGAATATTATCTTCCGCCGCAAGTTGCAGAAATCGTTCGATGCGCGCGCTGGAATGTTCCGGCCCCTGCCCTTCATATCCGTGCGGCAGCAGCATGACCAGGCCGGAGAGCAAACCCCACTTATCTTCGCCCGCGCAGATGAACTGGTCGATGATGATCTGGGCGCCGTTGGCGAAATCGCCGAACTGCGCTTCCCAAAGCACCAGGGCCTCGGGATAATCGCGGCTGAAGCCATATTCAAAGCCGAGAATGCCGGCCTCGGACAAGGTGGAGTTATAAATCTCGCATCGCGCCTGCCCGGTGGCCAGGTGGGCGAGAGGAATAAATTCCTGTTCGTTCTCGATATCGATCAGCACCGCATGGCGCTGGTTGAAGGTGCCGCGGCGGCTGTCCTGGCCGGTGAGCCGCAAAGGAGTTCCCTGCTTCAACAGCGACCCAAACGCCAGCACCTCGGCCATGGCAAAATCCACCGGCCGCTTGCCCGCGCCCATTTCAATGCGTTGCTGCAAAAGCTTGTTCACCTTGGGATGAATGTGGAATTCCGGCGGGTACGATGACGCAGCCGTGGCCAGTTCGCCCAGCTCCGCGGCCGGGATACCGGTGTTTACGCCGTAGGATTGCTTCCAGCGTCCCCCCGCGTAAGCCGACCAGTACTCCGGCAACTGCCGCAGGGTGGGGACTTTTTTCGATTCCAATGCCGCTTTTTGGGCGGCTTCCAGTTCGCTGCGAACCGATTCCACGATCCGCGTAGCGTCCTGGTCGGTTTGTTGCGCGTAGATCTGCCACAACGGCGGATGTTGCTTGATTTTTTGATAGAGGAGCGGCTGGGTGATCGATGGGTCATCCACCTCGCTGTGGCCGTGACGCCGGTAGCCGATCAGGTCAACGATCACGTCGCTGCCGAATTGATAGCGGTATTCCAACGCCATGCGTGCCACCTTGATCACGGCGCCGAGATCTTCTCCATTGACGTGAAAAATGGGGATGGGCAGCCGTCTGCCTAGGTCGGCGGCGAAGCGCGAGGCATGCAGCTCCGCGGGGTTGGTGGTGAAACCGATGAGATTGTTGACGATCACGTGCATCGTGCCGCCCACCGAAAAACCGTGCAGGCCGGCAAAATTCAAAGTTTCCGCAACAATGCCCTGCCCCGCGAATGCGGCGTCACCATGCAGAAGTACCGGCAGGTAGCGGTATTGCCCCTCTTCTCCGGCGCGGGTCTGCTTGGCGCGCACTCGGCCGATGGCCACGGGATCGACCGCCTCCAGGTGGCTGGGGTTCGAAACCAAATGAATGTGCAGCTTTCGGCCGCGGTGATCGACAAAGTCGCCGGTCGCTCCCAGGTGATATTTAACGTCTCCGCCGCCCAGAATCTTGCGCGGATCGAAATCTTCGAACTTGGCGAAGACGTCGGAAAACTGGACGCCCGCGCTATGCACCATTACGTTGAGGCGGCCGCGGTGGCTCATGGCGAACACCGCTTCCACGGCATCGTGATCGATGGCCGCCGCCAGCATCTCGTCGAGAAAAGGGATAAGCGCGGTCACGCCTTCCAGCGAATACCGCTTGGTTCCGAGGTAACGCGTTTGCAGTACCTGCTCAAACAAATCAGCGCGCACGATTCGCTCCAGGATGCGTCCCTGGTCTTGCTTCGCATTGGAAGATCCGGCTGCACCGTATCCACGATCTTCCATGCGTACCTGGATCCAGTCGCGGCGGGCTTGCGGGAGGTGCATGAATTCGACGCCTACCGCCCCGCAATAGATAGCGCGGGCGCGTTCGGCCTCGGGGCCGTCATGGTCGAGCTCAGGCACGAACTCCGGGATGAGGTTGCCC
>JBBSHD010000285.1:0-3517 GCA_038253455.1 Terriglobales bacterium
CAGCTTGTAGATTTCGCCTTGTTTTTCCTGCTGCCGCGCCTGGATGGTCACTTCCTCGCCCGCCGCGGTCAGCTCGGGCGCCGCCAGCAGCGGGGCCACCGCTTCAAGGCCGGCGGTATCAAGGGTGCTGATCAGGGGCAGGGCAGCGGGCTCCTGCAGGCCCCACCCGACCTGCCGAAATCCGCTTGCGGCATCAACCATGGATGGTGGCAACTCACTGGTTAACCCCATGGGCGGTGCAATCGAGTGACAAAGCAACGCCGTCGTGATAACTAAGATATTGCGGGAAAACATTTGGGAGAAGTTCGAAGGTAGCATGACCGACGCGGCCAGCGCAAAGAGTTGTGGGCGCGGCGCTCCCCGGGTTGACCGCTGCTCTGGGTTCTTTCAATTCGGCCATGGAATGTCCTCTCTGCGGACAGCATTGCACCTGTTCGTGGGTAAGCTCGCGCGCCGGAACACCTGCAAAGTCCAGCGGCCATGCACTTATTGATAACGCGAATCCTCACCTGATGAATCCATTTAAGACCCTTAATGATCACCGCAACCAGAACCCGGCCGGCGCCTCGGCCGAACCGCAGACCGCGCGCCAGGCCGGCGCCTCCACCCATGCGACCTCGTCTCCGGCGCAGGATGAAGATGCGGTTCCCGACGGCATCACTCGTTATATCGAGGAAATGAAATCCGGCGTGTCTTCGTACACCTACCGGCCGCCGTTATGGCGGCAGGAAGTGGCCACCCGGGTGAACGCCCACCGCGCACGCCGGCAGAAACGCGACGCCGAGAACGAGTCACTGCCATTGGATTTTTCCGAAGAAACCGCCGAGCCCGCGGCCCGCACGGTTCGCCCGCAGCGCAACCGGTGGCGGCTTGACCTCGCCACCCGCGATCTTCCCCGCACGCCGGTCGCGCCGGCATCCGCCGCGGTCGCTTCAGATTCTGCCCAGTCCGCCCGCCACGAAGCCGTCACTCAGGAAGACCAGACTTTCGCCGGCGCCGAAGAGTCGCAGAATGAGATTTTTGCCGGGCCGCTATTTTCCGAGCCGCTGTCCGAATCCCCATACTCGGGGAACCAGGATGTTTTCACCTCGCGCGGCTCCTCGGCGCTGAAATTGCTGTCTTTCCCGCGCTCGGAAAATGCGATCGAGCTCATGCCCGAGGTGGAGCAGCTGGCCGATCCAGTGGTGAGCTCGCGGCCCCGTATTCTCGATGCGCCCGACGAAATCCGCCAGGCGGTGGTGCCTTCCACTCTGTTCGACGTGCGCCTCGAATCCGATGACGACGAGCCTACGGCTACTCCGGATTTTCAATTGCCGCTGCAATCAGCGTCCCTGTCACGCCGCGCCTGGTCGGCCGCCGTGGATTGCGGCATCGTGTTCGCCGCCACCATGATTTTTGCCGGGGTGATCAACTTCGTTGGCGCCGTCCCGCATAGTGGCCGCAATCTGCTCGTCCTGGCCTTGCTGGTGCCCGCGCTGGCGTGGTCCCTCTACCAGTACATGTTCCTCTCCTACGCCGGATGTACCCCGGGAATGCAGATGGCGCAGCTTGAAGTGGCTACCTTCGAAGGCGAAGGCCCCACGCTGCGCAAGTGCCGCGCTCGCGCCATCGCCGCCGCGGTTTCATGCCTCTCCCTGGGTATGGGATTTCTCTGGGCGTTGATCGATGACGACCATCTCGGCTGGCACGACCGTATTACCCGCACCTACCTGCGCCGGTTCTGACGCCGGGGCGCCTGTTAACATTCCTGCATGGATCCTTCCCGCCCCGTGAGGGTGCGTTTCGCCCCCTCTCCCACTGGCTTTCTGCATGTGGGCAACGCGCGCACTGCCCTATTTAACTGGCTCTACGCGCGCCGCCACGGGGGAGCGTTCATCCTGCGGGTGGAAGACACCGACGTTGAGCGCAGCGAAGCCCGGTTTGAAGCGGAACTGATCGCCGACTTGCAGTGGATGGGCTTGCAGTGGGACGAAGGCCCCGACGTGGGAGGGGAGTTTGCTCCCTACCGGCAATCCGATCGCAGTGAACTTTATCGCGAGCAGGCACAACGCTTGTTGGCGGAAGGCAGCGCCTACCGTTGTTTCTGCAGCGCCGAAGAGCTGGCCGAAGAGCGCGAGAGCGCCGTCGCCAGCCACCAGCCGCAGAAGTATTCAGGCAAATGCCGCGATCTCGGCCCCGCCGAAGCCGAGCGGCGCGTGCAAGCCGGTGAAGCCGCGGCAATCCGCCTGCGCATTCCCGCGCAGCCCATAAAATTTCATGACATCGTGCACGGGCCGGTAGAGTTTTCCAGCGATGTGGTGGGCGACCCCATCATCGTGCGCTCCAGCGGAGTGCCGGTTTATAACTTCGTGGTGGTGGTGGATGATGCGCTGATGAAAGTCACCCATGTCATTCGCGGCGACGATCATTTATCCAATACCCCCAGGCAGGTGGCGCTGTATTCGGCGTTGGGCTGGCCGGTGCCGGAATTTGCCCATCTATCAACCATTCTCGGTGAAGACCGCGAGCGTCTTTCCAAGCGCCACGGGGCGACTTCGATTCAGGCGTTTCGCGAAATGGGAGTGCTGCCCGAGGCCCTGGTGAACTACCTGGCGCTTTTAGGATGGGCACCCGCCGGCGGCAATCGCGAAACGTTCAACTGCGAAGAGCTGCAAAAAGAATTTTCTTTGGAGAGGGTCACGCCCGCCGCCGCCATATTCGATATGGCCAAGCTCTACTGGCTCAACCGCCATTACCTGAAACTGTGCACGCCCCAGCGCGTGCGCGAACTGGCGCTGCCGTTCTTCGTTAAGACGGGTTTAATGCCCGGCGACCAGGAAACAGATGCCGGAGCAGCGGCCGGCTCAACGCCGCGGACGTGGCTCGATCAGGTTTTGGCGCTGCTGCTGCCATCGGTTGACCGGCTGGAAGAATTGCCGGAGCGCGCCGCTTTTATCTTTGAGTATGATCCCGCCGCCTCCCTGGAGTTTCCCGAGAACCGTGAGGTCCTGCAGGGCGAGAAAACCGCGGCCGTGATCGAAAGCTTCTCCCAGCGGGTGCGGGCACTGCCGGAGGGTGCGGTCACTCCCGAAATTTTTAAGGAACTGGTGAACCAGGTGAAAGTCGAGACGGGCGCCAAGGGAAAAGAACTGTTTCACCCCATTCGTATCGTGGTGACCGGAACCCATTCCGGCCCGGAATTCGACAAGCTGGTTCCAATCCTCGAAACCGGCAGCAAGTTGCCACTGCCCAGGGCGGTGATGAGCGTCAAAGCGCGGGTGGAAGCGTTCGGGGCTGCCTGGCAAGCCGGACATTAGTGCCGGAGTTGTAATTCGGAAGCACCAAGGAGCCGCTTCAGGCAGGGCCCCCACCGGGATGTCATTCTGACGACCCCCGGCTTTATCGGGGTGAGGAAGAATCCCTACCCTCTGCAAACTCTCAGCTAACCCGATGGTTCATCTCCGCCGAACACTGACCACCGTACGCTGACGGTCGAGCGGCGCCTAATCAGTACCTGAGGACTGCAAAAAACCCGAGG
>JBBSHD010000286.1:0-3514 GCA_038253455.1 Terriglobales bacterium
TGTCATTCTGACGACCCCCGGCGTTATCGGGGGGAGGAAGAATCCCTACCCTCTGCAAACTCTCAGGTAACCCCATGGTTCATATTCGCCGAATACAGACCACGGTACGATCACGGTCGTGCGCGGCGCCTGATCTGTAGCGAGGACCGAAAAGACCCATGGGGAAATATTTGTCGAACAGTAGGGGTCCTTCCTCACCCCGATAAAGCCGGGGGTCGTCAGGATGACACAGTGGGAGGGGGCTTGAACTCCCAGCGGTCGGCGGGGCGAAGCGGTCAAAGACTACACTTATGCTAAACAGCGCTAGAAACCGCTTCGACCGCGGGTTTTGGGGTTTCCGCTGGGGTTCTTACTATGTCGCAGAGATTGAGTTGCAGGCCGCCGAAATCTGGGTGCTCGTTCTCTTCGATCTTATAAGCTACATCGACCCGATCTCCGGCCAGTATTTTTTCTTTTTGCACGTTCTCGGCCATGCGCCATCCCAGGGCGTCAAGCGGCTTCGCCTGGCTGGGCGGGGCCGGTAGCAGGCGTAGTTTTACGTGAATATCCTTCATGAACTTCGGCGGAGTGGTCACCCGGCAGTTGCGCGAGACGAATACGGGCTGCGGGTTGCTGTGTCCGAAGGGCTCCAACTGGCGCAATTCGCGAAGCAGCGCGGGCGTGACCTGGTCGAGCGAAATTTCAGCGTCCACCCACTTCATGGGCAGAAGGTCTTCGGGAGTCAGGCGGGTGCGGGCGAAGGCGATCATGGCGGCGCGCAACTGAGGAACGCGCTTGCCGGGCAGCGCGAAGCCCACCGCGTGCGCATGCCCGCCAAACCGCTGGAACAGTTCGCCGCAGGATTCCAGCGCCTCCAACAGGTGAAAGTTGGGCAGCGAGCGGCCGGAGCCGTGCGCGTCCCCCCCGTCGTGGGCGATGACCAGGGTGGGACGCGAATAACGTTCCACCACCCGAGTGGCGGTGATGCCGATGACGCCGCGATGCCACCCCACTCCGTCGATCACGATGCAGTGCGCCTGGCTGGCGCTGGTGTCATCATCGAGGCGCTTGTAGATCTCCTTGAGGATGCGCGCCTCCTCCTGCTGGCGGTCGCCATTGAGCTGGTCGAGTTTCAGCGCCAGAGCGGCGATGCGAGTTTCATCTTTGCTGGTGAACAGCTCGATCACATCCTCGGCCACGTCCATGCGTCCGGCCGCGTTCAATCTCGGCGCCAGGCGGAAGGCGATGTCGGTGGGATTGAGCCGCGACGAGTTCTGCAATCCCGCGACGCGCAGCAACGCCTTGAGGCCCGGATTCACCGGGCGCCGCAGTCCTTCCAGCCCAAGCTTCACAAAAATGCGGTTCTCGCGGGTGAGCGGCACAGCGTCGGCGATGGTGGCAATGGCCACCATCTTCAGAAACGACGGCAGCAGGCGCGCGCATTCCGCGGGGCCAAGGATTTTTTCCAGCAACGCGCTGGCCAGCTTGAACGCCACTCCGGCGCCGCACAGCGATTTGCAGGGATACTCGCATCCGGCCTGATTTGGATTCAAGACCGCGTAGGCATTCGGCACGCCCTCTTCAGCTTGCGGCAGGTGGTGGTCGGTCACGATGAGGTCAACGCCCATACGGCGCGCGGTCTCAGCGGCGCTAAAGGCGCGAATGCCGGTATCGACGCTGATCATCAGGGTGACGCCGTCGGCGGCCGCGCGTTCCACCACGTCATCCTGAATGCCGTAACCGTCGCGGATGCGATGAGGGATGTGAAATTCGGCGGTCCCCTTGCACAACTCGATGGCAATTTTCAGGATGACGACGGCGGTAGTACCGTCCACGTCGTAATCGCCGAAGATGAGGATGCGCTCTTTAGCCGCGATGGCCGCGGCCAGACGGTCAACTGCCTTGTGCAGCCCTAGCATCAAGCCGGGGGAGTGCAGATCGGAGATCGATGGCGAGAGAAAGCGAAAGGCGTCAGCGGCTTCTTCCACGCCGCGGGCCACCAGCAGGCGCGCGACCAGCGGCGAAATTCCCGCGGATGCGGCCAGGTGTTGCGCCTTGATTTCGTCGGTTTGCCGCGGAACCCAGCGCACGGCTCAGAGCTCTTCGTCTGTCGCGCGATCGTCGCTGTTGTTTGTCATGGCCGACATGGCGTCGGCATCTTCCACCAGCCGCTGATAAGTCTCATACCAGGCAGTGGAAACCTCGTAGAGAAAAATGGTGCCTTGCAGCGGGAACCCAAGCTGCAGGAAGCCGGTCTTGCCGACGTAGGAGCGCAGCCACCGCGCTTCTTCGATTTCTTCGGAGGGCAGGCTGGTGCGGGAGAGGCGCTCCACCAGGTAATCCACTTCCTCGCGCTTCAGCACCACGTCGTCCACGGTCACAAACGCGGCCCCTGAGGCCTTGGCCAGCTCGACGAAATCTTTCCACGCCTCGGCATGATCGGAAGGGTCCCACATCACGGTTTGCACGTCCTCGGTGACGTAGGCGCGGAACCGCCGCATGCCATGACCTTCGATAAACGCGGTCATGTCATCCTTCAGATTGTGAAAGTCGTCGATGATGCTTTCAGATCGGTCGGGCATAGTTTTCGCCAGCTAATATAATACGCCGCAGTGTGGTTCGCTTTCTGATTTTCCCCGGAGTGAATCTTCGCGGCTAAGTAAGGTGGCCGGCTTGCGCGGTCCCCAAACCGGAATCGTTATCTGGGATGTCAGCCCTTCTGCCGGGTCTTCCACAGAATCTGCCGGAAAATTCCCACCCATACCCGGGCATCGCGCTCGGGCAGGTTCAACCGCCGGACCAGGCGCCGCACCTTGTCGCCGGTGGAGGCGGCCGGGTTCACATAGCCGCTATGGTGCAGGGCCTCGATCAGCACTTCTATGATGCGTTCCACTTCCGCCGAGGAAGCCAGCTTCACTTTAAGGGCCTTCTGTTCCACCGCGGGCTTCACGTTGCCGCGCACCAGCTCGTACAGGCAGACCGCCACTGCCTGGCCAAGGTTCATAGACACATTTTCTTCGCCGGTGGGGATGCGCATCAGCCAGTCGCAATAGCTGAGATCGTCGTTGGACAGTCCATATTTTTCCGAGCCAAACAAGAGCGCTACCCGGCCGGTGGGCAGGTGCTTGCGAATCAGGCGTCCTCCATATTCGAGCCGCCGCAGGGGATGGAAGAGCTCGCGCGCGCGGAAGGCCGAGGTGCCCACGACCAGGGTACAATCCGCCACCGCTTCGGCGACGCTGGCGCAAAGTTGCGCGCTCGCCAGCACGCCGGCGCCCCCCACCGCGGATCGGGCCTCGCGGAACGCGGCGTCATAAGGGTCAACCACGCGCAGGCTGCGGAAGCCGAAATTGCTCATGGCGCGCGCCGCCGCCCCGATATTCAGCGGGTTGCGCGTGGAAACCAGCACCACGCTTACACGATCGAGCTCAACAGGGGATGGCAAGTAGAGTTAACTTGTCGCCGGAGAGGCTGCCCGCGGGCAGAATCTGATTGCGGCGCTGGAATTTAGATCCACTTGATTTTTGGTGCCGAA
>JBBSHD010000287.1:0-3512 GCA_038253455.1 Terriglobales bacterium
CCTGGGATTGAAGCTTTCAAAAACGTTGAGATCGGTCTTGAGGGTCTGGGCTTCGTTCAGGTTTTTATCTTCGTACTGCCCCGACCAGAAAAATGTCTTGCCGGCCACGTGTTGAATGCCGCTGGTGTCGATTCCCCGCTTCCGCAGGACGTCTTCATCCTGCTCGGAAAAATCCTCTCCCACCACGGCAACCACCGACACCTGGGTGAAGTAGCTGGCGGAAAGTGAGAAATAAGTGGCCGCGCCCCCCAGGACGCGCTCGGCCTTGCCGGAAGGTGACGCGATCGAATCAAACGCTACTGAACCCACCACTAATAACGACAATGTGTTTCCTTTCTGATTACCGCGAATTTAGGTGTGGCTTCAGCTCTTACCTGCGGGCTTCCGGTTTTAAATATTTCCCCACCAGCAGATCCAACCGGGTGCGCGTGGCCGCCGGTATGGCCTCAGGAGCGGTAAGCATTGCGTGCGCCAGCGCGGAGCGGCATTTGCAGGCGGCTTGCCGCGGCATGCTGCCGGCTGCCAGTCGCGCCACCCGCGCCGCGTTTTGCGCGTTGGTCGTGAGCACCGCGATGATCTGATCGACGGTCACCGCCTCATGCTGCGGATGCCAGCAGTCGTAGTCGGTCACCATCGCCACCGTGGCATAGCAAATCTCCGCCTCGCGGGCCAGCTTGGCCTCCTGCAGATTGGTCATGCCGATTACATCCATGCCCCAGCTCCGATACAGGTTAGATTCGGCGCGGGTGGAAAACTGCGGTCCTTCCATACACAGGTAGCTGCCGCCCAATTTGCTGTTCACGCCCGCGGTCTGGCAGGCGGCATGCAAAGCGTTGGCAATCTCGGGACAGACCGGGTCGGCAAAGCTCACATGCGCCACCAGCCCATCGCCGAAGAAAGTGGAGATACGCTGCGTAGTGCGGTCCACGAATTGATCGGGAATCACAAAATCCAGCGGCTTGTGTTCTTCCTTGAGAGAACCCACTGCCGAGATGGAAATGATGCGCTCCACGCCCAGCATCTTCATTCCGTAAATGTTGGCGCGAAAATTAATTTCGCTGGGCAGAAGATGGTGGCCGCGCCCATGGCGGGCCAGAAACGCCACCTTGCGTCCTTCCAGGTCACCCACCATGTAGGCATCGGAGGGCGCGCCGAAAGGCGTATCCAGCGTCTCTTCACGCATGTCAGAGAATCCTGCCATGCTGTAGAGTCCGCTACCGCCGATGATTCCTATTTCTGCCGCCAAAAAACCTCTCCTCAAGGGGCGAATTCGAATAAAAACTAATCAAAAGTGCCGGATTTTCGATTATACAGAACGAAATTTTGCGTCTCTAAAGATCAAAAACCGCAACAAGACATGGTAATGAGTCCCGGCAAGATGTTCTGGCGCCGGCTCGCCCCGCAATCCATCACCTGAGAATTGTCATCCGAACAGAGACCCCGGGCTTTTGCGGGGCGTAGCGGAGAGACCTCAGGATTGCTTGACCTTCAGGTGGGCGCAACCGGTGGACTATCGCTTTGGCATCGCTCCGCGCCACCCATATGCGGCAGCAAAAGGCATCAACCGCAAGCCCAGCTCCGGCAGCGCCTGAGGCGTCCGCGACGAGGCCATACTGCCGCGAATGTCGCCGGCGGATTTTTGGTCAAAGCCCTCCATGATCAGCACGGCCCCACCGCCAGCCGTGCTGCTGACGTCAACATACACGGGACCTTCGTTGGTAATCCATTTGACGTGCGATGGCGCAGCATCCCCTGGCTTATCCGAATGAACCGCGGCGACCGATCCGCCAAAACCTCCAGCCGCATTTACTGGTTTCACCGTCGCAGGCGCCAGTCCGTTCTCGGTCCTGCGCAACTCTTCCTCGCCCACCCGCCGCACTGAATTGTATTTTCGCGGCAACGACCGGCCATACACGTCGGCAAACATTTGCGCGGTGTCGCGCGAAGCAAAGTGGTATTCATGCAGCAGGGCCACGTCTCCGGTGGTGGCCACGGCCGAAGCCGCGGCCAGCGCGGTCGTGGCTTTTCTCGCCGCGTAGTACAACCCACCGCGCCATTCCTTCGAGATCTTGACCGCCTCTTCCTCACCGGCAAAAGTTTTTACCAGCACATAGACGTCGAACTCTCCCATGGCCCCGACGTCATAACGTTCGTAGCCCGTGCCCAGTTTCAAGGGCAGATCGGCCAGCACGATCTGAGGAAACTTCTGGTGCGCCATGTAGGCCCCCGGCTCCATGACCTCATGCGTAGTCTCCGGCGGATGCGTCAACGCTCCCTTGAACGCGCCCGGCTTGCCTTCTGACTTCAACAGCGCCACCTCAAACTCAAGCCCCTGCCGGTAGGGGAACCCCAGCAGCTCCTTGATCACCACCGGTGCGTTGCTGAAAAAAGGCATTTTCTCGGAATCAATCATTCCCTGCTTCATCACCGCCAGCAGCTCCGGAGCCTCGGCGATGGTCCTGCCGGTGGGGGCGAGCATGTAGTCGAGCAGGGTCACCATTCCCTGGCCTTCCAGCACGGCGCCGCGAGCGGTGTTGCGTTCGTCGGACGCGATCAGCTCGTTGACGCTGCTGCGTTCCCGCTCTTTTCCTTCGGGGGTGGCGTGGCTCCATTTTTCCAGGTCAAAGTTCTGGTCCTGCAGGGCGTGGGTAAGCTCGTGTGCGAGTACCGGGCGCTGTTCCTCTGACCTGATCCAATCCAGCAGGTAAACCGTCTTGGTTTTGGCATCGTAAAAGCCCGCCACCTGTTCGCGCATCAGCTTCAGCAGAAATGGCTCCAGGGCAAAGTCCTGGGGCAGCAATCCCAGTTTCTTCATTACGACCTCAGCTCGTTGCATGCGGATCGCATCTTCGTCCTCGCGCATGTGCTGCAGCATGTAGCGCTCGACGGTGTCGCGGCTGGCCAGTTCCCGTTTTACCGGATGTTTTATCGGCAAGCCGGTGTCTTTGCTGACGAATTGCAGAATTTCGTCCACCGAGCGAAATAGTTTTTCAGCGTCGGCGGGAGAAAGTTTTTTCTCCGCGGCCGGTTCGTCTTTGGCGGCAGGGGCGCTTGATTTCTTGCCGGCCGAGCTCGCCGGCGCCGCCATTACCACCGGCGCAGACGGCAGGAAGGTCGCGATTATTAGAAGGAGACCGGCTGCGCCGGTCCGCAGACCATGCCGCCAAAAGGATGCGGGTTTTGCTTGTGCAGTCATTAGTTCCTTTGCTGGGCTTAATTGAGTGCGTAGAAAGTAAAGAAAAGACTTCGATTGTTCGCCAGTTGGGCGGTGAAGATCAGATGGCGGCCAGCGCCTGGTCGAGATCGGCAATGATGTCGTCGCAATCTTCAATGCCAACGGACAGGCGAACCATGCCATCGGTAATTCCGATTTTGGCCCGGCCCGCAACCCCGACCGCTGCATGGGTCATGGTCGCGGGATGGGAAATCAAACTTTCGACCCCACCTAATGATTCCGCCAGCGAGCACACCCTCACTTTGCGCAGCATCTTCTGGGCGTTGGCCAGCGACCC
>JBBSHD010000288.1:0-3456 GCA_038253455.1 Terriglobales bacterium
CCAGACCGTGCCCCTGACCGGCGCGCTGGTGGTTTCAACCCCTTCCGACGTCAGCCTGCAGGATGCGCGCAAGGCCATCGAAATGTTTCGCCAGGTGCGGGTGCAGATACTGGGCCTGGTGGAAAACATGAGCAACTTCGTGTGTCCCCATTGCGCCCATGAGATCGACATCTTTTCCAAGGGCGGAGTGGAACGCACGGCCCAGCAGTTTGGCGTGCCTTTCCTGGGAACGGTGGAGCTGAACGCTTCCATCCGCAAGGGTGGGGATTCAGGAGCGCCCACGGTGTTGCAGGGCGAGCAGTTTGCCCAGAGTAAATCGTTCTTCGAGATTGCCCGGAAGACCATGTCGCGGGCTTCCCAACAGGGCGCCGGCGCGGGGAGCGTGATCAAAATCTCCTAGTAACTTACCGAAGAGGGCGCGATTGGCACTCACGGGCATGGAGTGCTAAACGTTGACAGGGCCGCACTCCGATTTTATAATGAGCCAGGGATTTTCATCGGTATATTCTTATAAATTGTTGTTTTGATTGGGCTTAATGGTTCCTTTGGCGCCAAAAGGGTTAAGAGAGCGCGAGATCTTAACCGCGATTATCGATACCTATATTGCTACCGGTGAGCCGGTGGGCTCGCGCACCCTTTCGCGCACCAATAAGAACGGCCTGAGCCCGGCGACCATTCGCAATGTGATGTCCGACCTGGCGGATTCCGGGTTTCTCGACCAGCCGCATACGTCCGCGGGCCGCATTCCCACCGCCGAAGCCTATCGTTATTATGTCGAGCAAATAACGGGGACGGCACGCCTCTCCCCGGCCGACGAGGAGATGATCTCCAGCTCGTTTCAGGGCGTGGGCGATGTGGATGAATTTCTGGAGCGCACCTCGCACGTGTTGTCACTGGTTTCGAGCGGCGTCGGGGTGGCAGTGGCCATCGGCGGCAGCAAGACCACCTTGGACCACGTATATTTTTCGCGGCTATCGATGCAAAAGGTACTGGCAGTGGTGGTCACCGGCGCGGGCGTGGTGCGCGACCGGGTGCTGCGTCTGCCCCGGGATTTCAGCCAGGATGAGCTGGACACGGCGGCGCGCTTCATCAACGAAAATTTTCGCGGCTGGGCGATGGACGAATTGAAGAGCGAAATCGCCCGCCGCATCGACCAGGAGCGCAGCGAATACGACTGTCTGATGGAATCGATCGCGCAACTCTATCGCGGAGGCGCGCTGGCGGCCGACGAGCCGTCGCAGGCGGTTTTTGTCGAAGGCGTGGCCAACCTGGTTGCCAGCGAGCGCGTAGGTTCAGACCTCGACAAGGCCCGGCTGGGCGAGATGCTGCGCACTCTCGAAGAAAAGCAGCGGCTCATCGAGCTGCTTTCCGCCTATCTCGATGCCCGGCAGGAGACGGTCAGGGTGGTGATTGGATTGGAAGACACCGTCCCCCAGATGCGCAATTTTGTGCTGATCGGGGTGCCGGCCCGGGTGGCCGGCGAAGTGATGGGATCGCTGGCGGTGATTGGTCCGACGCGCATGGACTATCAACACACCATCACCGCGGTATCGTACATCGCAAGGTTGTTTGACCAGGTACTGAACGAGAACGCATGAAGATTCCCATACGAATGAAACGGCAGACTCCCAACACGAAAAGCGCGGCAGATGAGTCCGGTGCGGACAACAGTTCGTCTGAAACCGGAGCGGAAAACCCGGTTGCGGACGCACGTGAGGACTTGCTGCCCTCCGAGGGCCAGAAGACCGGTGAAGCCTCGCGAGAAAACGGCGACGCTTCCGGCGCCGCAATCACCGATGGCGGCGAAGTCATTTCCGAGACTGAACCGGCTCCGCGGCGGGCGGCAGCCGCCTCAGGCCCGGGCGCGGCGCCCACCGAGGCCGTGCGCAAAGCGCCTGCCGAGCGCGACCAGCTACTGGACCGGCTGGCGCGGCTGCAGGCGGAGTTCGACAATTACCGCAAGCGCAGCCAGCGCGAGCAGGCTGAGTTCAAGCAATATGCTTCCACCGAAGTGGTGCGGTCATTGCTTCCGGTGATCGACAACTTTGAGCTGGCGCTGAAGACCCAGGCTAAAGAAGGCGACTTCCGCAGCGGCATCGAGCTCATCCGCAAGCAACTTTACGACGTGCTGGCCAAGCTGGGGTTGGAGGCCATCCCGGCCAAGGGCGAGATGTTCGATCCGCACGTTCACGAAGGCATTGAGATGGTGGAAACCAACGAGGCGCCGGACAACACGGTGCTCGAAGAATTGCAGCCGGGATACCGGTTTAAAGACCGCATGCTGCGCCCCGCCATGGTGCGGGTGGCGCGCAACGGCGGGCATTAGAAATTCCGCGGGATGAATCTCCGCATCAGTTGAGAAGCCGGGGGCGTCAGGCCGCCGCAAAAACCAGTGGAAGCGCAGCACACCAGGAGAGAATTTGCCGGCCAACGCTAAAAGAGATTACTACGAGGTGCTGGCCATCGAGCGCAACGCCAGCGGGCAGGAGATCAAGAGCGCGTATCGCAAGCTGGCGATGCAGCATCATCCCGACCGCAATCCCGGGGACGCCGGAGCGGAAGAAAAATTCAAAGAGGCCAGCGAGGCCTATTCGATTCTGGCCGACGCCGACAAGCGCTCGCGCTACGACCGATTCGGGCACGCGGGGGTGACCGGGGGAGGCGCGGAATCGAGCGGCTTCGGCGGTTTCGACGACATTCTCGGCGACCTGTTCGGCTTTGGAGAAATGTTTGGCGGGGCCGGCCGGCGTACCCGCGCGCAACGCGGCGCCGACCTGCGCGAAGACCTCACCCTGGAATTTGCCGAGGCCATATTCGGCATGAAGATCGATATCAAGGTGCGGCGCCGCGAACCATGCGGCGACTGCAACGGCAGCGGTGCGGCCCCGGGCAAGGCCCCCATCAAGTGCACAACCTGCGGCGGGCAGGGCCAGGTACGCTACCAGCAGGGTTTCTTCAGCGTAAGCCGCACCTGCTCGACCTGCCAGGGCACAGGCATGGTGAATCCCGACCCGTGCAAGCGCTGCCGCGGCGATGGCCGCGTGGTGCGGGAGCGCACGGTGGCGGTCAATGTGCCGCCCGGGGTTGAAGACGGCACCCGAATCAAATATCCGCAGCAGGGAGAAGCAGGTAAGCAGGGCGGTCCCGCCGGCGACTTGTACGTCGTCCTGCGAGTGAAGGAGCACGCTTTTTTCGATCGCGAAGGCAAAGACCTGCGCTGCGTAATGCCGCTATCGTTTCCCCAGGCGGCGCTGGGCACCGATCTGATGGTGCCGACCATGGAAGGCGACCACCGGCTGAAGATTCCCGAAGGCACCGAAGACCGCTCGGTCTTCCGCATTCGCGGCAAGGGAGTGCCGGTGCTGGAAGGCCACGGCAAAGGCGACCTCTACGTGGAAGTGCGCATTCCCACGCCACGGCATCTGAGCAAGCGCCAGCGCGACCTGCTGGAAGAGC
>JBBSHD010000289.1:0-3451 GCA_038253455.1 Terriglobales bacterium
ATGGGGATCAGCCATAAGGGCGCGGACTGGCGTTCTCGCATCCGCAAAAGAATAGCGTAAACAGCTAAGAAACATAGCCAACCGAACAATTGGGCACGGGGCGCGAAGCCCACTGTTGCCATCAGCCCGCCGCAAAACGTGGTGATGGCCGACGAGTAGGGGTTGCCGCTGTATTTCAAGGCCAGGCTGAATACGATAACGGCTATCGCCGCCAGGACCAGTGTAAATAGCAAAAAAATGCCGCGTAACCCCAAGGTGTGATAGGCGCTGTAGTAGAAAATCTCCGACAGCCATTCGTGATTCAGCCAGGGCGAACCGGCCGCGGTGAATGAGTAACGGTCGACGCTGGGGAAATGCCCGGTGGTCAGCAGATACTGAGCGTTCTTAAGATGCCACCACAGATCTGCGTCCGCGATTCGCTCTCGGCACGTCCAATACAGCCAAGCAATCAGAAGCGTGGCTAACATTCCCGGGAACGATGTCACCCAAAGCCCCATAGCAATAGGCGTCCTCCAGATTCGCCGAAGGTTCGCTGGCGATTGTTGGACGGGTTCAATCAGCATTTGGATCAGCGCGGCACTCGGCGCAGGACGACACTATGCGACCCTTCATAGATTTGCTGCCACCGTCCGTTGCTGGTCAAAAAGTACGCCAAAGCGGTGTCTTTCCCGTCGATAACATAATTGACGTTGTAGTGATCCAGGAGCTCCTGGGAGTTGCGCACTGCGGCGATCGCCAGGTAATCCTGCAAGACGCCCTTGTACTCAAAAACGTCGCTGCGCGAATCGATGAAAGTCGGCACCTTGGGCAAATGCCATTCGAGGTAGCCGCCGGCTTCGAAGGTGTTGAAAATACGCCCGGGTTGCGGATGGGTTCTGAGAAACTCCACCGAATCGACTGGAAAGAATGCCGCAATCTGATCTCGTTGCTTGGCATCCGTAGGGAAGCCGAAGTACACAAACAGGGCCGCGGCCAGCACGAAAGCAGAGTTGAGCAGCCGTCTTTCCTGCCGCGGGTCATAAGAGCTAAAGCGCCCGATCTGCCCGGCGAGAAGCGGCGGAAGCACGATGCCGGTCAATAGCAGCAGGCGCATATGGGTGGCCCCGCAGTACAGCACAAACGCCGTGAGCGCCGCCTCGTCCATGCGCCAGCGCTTGCGCCCGGCAAAGGCCAGGTAGGCAATGCCGCCCAAAATGACAGCCATGATCTTGCCGCGCGAGTCGTTGAAATCGATGGAAGCCCACTCTTCGACATTGGCCATCATCACGTGCTGGTGAGAGAGCAACTCAAAAGGATAAATCGCCAAGCGGTACCCAAACGGAGTGATGCCCAGAGCCACCAATGACGCCGCGCCCGTCAGCAGGAGACGCCTGAGTTCCGCGGGCGACCAGGAAGCTGCTTCCAGGTGCCCGACGTCGTGCCGGATGAGGCCGCAAACCACAATGAGGCCGTAAACGGCGATGCCGATCGGCCAGCTTCCGTGGCAGTTGACCCAAATGCAAAATAGAACAGGAATCAGCCACAAAGGAGCCGCACGCCGTTCGCGAAAGCGCAACAGAATAACAAAGATGCCCAGAAAACACAGCCACCCAAAAAGCTGCGTGCGAGGGGAAAAGCCGACCATCGCCATGACTCCGCCGGCGATCGTAGCTACAGCAGCGGCCATCGGCTCACCGCTGTTGCGCAGCGCGAGCCGGAATACCGTCACTACCATCACGGACACCACGACCGTGAATAAGAGGAAGATACCTTTCAGTCCCCAGGCTTGATAGGCCATGTAGTAAAAGCACTCCGATAACCACTCATAGCTAACCCAAGGCGAGCCGGCCGCGGTGAACGAGAGCATATCGACCTTCGGAAAATGTCCCGTGGTCATCAGGTATTGAGCGTTCTTGAGATGCCACCAGATATCGGGGTCGGCGATGCGGTCGCGGCAGGTCCAGAAAACTTTGGCTACCAGAATGGAGACCAGCATTCCAGGGAAGGACGTAATCCACTGCCCCAGCGCGACGACTAATGACCAGGGTGTGCGGCGCGACGCAGAGGGCTCCGGGACCGCGGCTAGAACAGGGGAATCTTCCGAAAGATGTGGCATTTGAGTTAACTTCCCGTGCCGCGCGTAAAGATCACCGAACGGTCATCCACATAGGCCCGCCGCCAGCCCGGCAGATAGGGGAAAACGTGGGCCATCGGCGCCTGGCGCGGAAGTAGGCAGAAGCTGATGTTGTATTTGTTCAGCAGGATCGCGGGATCTGTCTCGAGTAGCGCCCACGCGCCGAATTCTTGCATCACCCCGGTCCATTGAAAGATATCGGCGCGCCCGTCCACAAAAACCGGGTGTTCCGGCAACCACCAGATCAGATATCCTCCCTCGGTATATTCATTCAACATGTTGCCCGTAAGTCCCGTGTGCCGGATGAACTCGATGGCGCGAGCAGGTCCCGCCCTTCGTGCCTCCTGTTCCAGTCTCTGGCCGGAGGGAAAGGCGAAGAACATCACGGCGCAAGCTGCCACCGCGAGAATCGCGTTTGGAATGACACGGTCTCGCGAAAAATTGTAAGTGTCCCAATTGTTGGCCAGCTGCCGGCAGAGCAGCGGGGCTGCCAGCAGGCCGAACAAGAACAACATGCGGACGTGGGGTACGGACAAACCAAAGCCGACCGTCAACAGCAGCGTTTCATCCAGTCGCCAAGCACGCTGCCGGATGATCGGCAAAACCAGCAAGCAGCCGGTCACAAGAAGCAAGCCCATCGCCCGCGGGTCCGAGCCGAACCGGGGGGGCTGCCACTCTTCCACGCTGCCCAGATTGAGAGGTTGCGAGAAAAACAGATCCAGCGGATAGAGCACCTGCCGCCAGCCCACCGGGTTCAGGAATAACGCTCCCAAAGACAGCGTCGCGGCGATCCACAACCATTTCTTCGATTCGCCGGTCCAGGGCGCGTTCACCAGCAGGGTGGTGCTGAAGTCGCGCAGGGAGCACGCTACGAAGATGCCGAGCACCGCCATGCCCAGGAAGAAGGAGCCGTGCACGTTGACCCAAAGCGCGAAGAGCGGGGGCAGAGCCAGAAACCAGCGCGGGTTGCCGGTGCGCGCTAAATGGATCAGAAGCAACTCCAGCGTCAGCAGCGCATAGCCCAGCAGTTGCGGCCGCGGCGCCAGACCGACCGTCGAAAAAAACCAGATCAGCAGGCCGCCCAGAAAAGCTACTTTAGCGTTGCCGGAATACAGCGCGCACAGGGTGTAAACCCCGACAAACAACAGCGTGGCCGCGAGCCACATCCAGAGCATAATGCCGCTGAAACCGGCTGCATGCCAGGCCCCGTAAAGGGTCCATTGCGCCAGCCATTCGTGCGGGATCCAGGCGTGGTGGTGCGTCGTGTAGGAAAACAGGTCCACGCGGGGGATGGAGTGCGTGTTCCAGATGATCTCGCCGGTCTTGAGGTGCCACCAG
>JBBSHD010000290.1:0-3428 GCA_038253455.1 Terriglobales bacterium
GCCAGGCGGCGGCGCAGATCTTCCTGGCTGGCCAGCGGCCGGCTTTGCACCAGGTCAAGAATCGCGTTTTGGCGTAGGCGCTTGGACATCGCAGTAAAGTATATTTATACATTAAATCTTATAAATATGCATACCCGCATTTTGGGGAAAAGTTGCGCAGCCGGCGTGCGCCGGGCCCGGGCTGCCCGCGACGCGGCGACACCCCTTGCCGCTGAAACCTCATCCGCTGTATTTTGTTGGTTCCCCCGCGATTCAGCGCGGCCATGCCAAGGAGCGATTCATGACGGAGCAAGATCCCCGGTCCACCAACCTCGATTCCATGTTGCGAGAGGATCGCGTGTTTCCTCCTCCCGCGGAATTTGCGGCGAAGGCCCGGATCAAAACGCTGGCCGAGTACCAGCAGGCCTGCCGGTTCGCCGAGAGGGACCCTGAGGCCTTCTGGGGTGAGATCGCACGCGAGCTGTACTGGAAGGAGCCGTGGCGGGATGTGCTGCATTGGGACCTGCCGTGGGCCCAATGGTTTGTGGGCGGGAAGATGAACCTTTCCTTTAATTGCCTTGACCACCAGATCGCCCTGGGCCGGGGACATAAAGCCGCAATCCTCTGGGAAGGCGAGCCCGGCGAAGTTCGGTCGTTGACCTACCAGCAGGTTCTCGAGGATGTCTGCCGTATGGCCAATGGGTTGAAAGCCCTGGGCATTCAGCCGGGCGATCGCGTAGCCATTTATATGGGGATGTGCCCGGAGCTGGCCATTGCGCTGCTGGCTTGTGCACGGATTGGCGCGGTGCACTCGGTGATTTTCGGCGGATTCTCGGCCAACGCGCTGCTGGATCGGATCAACGATGCCCAGGCGGTTGCGGTAATCACCCAGGACGGCTCGTGGCGCCGCGGGTCAGAGGTCAGATTAAAGCAGGCGGTAGACGAAGCCCTGGGCTCGTGTCCCACGGTGAAGAGCGTGGTGGTTTACCGGCGCACGGAGTCGGAGATCACCATGGTGGAAGGCCGCGATCACTGGTGGCATGAACTTCTGGAGGCGAGTGAAACGTTGTGTGAACCAGAAATGGTGGATTCCGAGCATCCCCTGTTCATTCTTTATACCTCGGGCACAACCGGCAAACCCAAGGGCATCGTGCACACCACCGGCGGCTATGCGGTGGGGGTCTATTACACCGCGCGCGAGGTCTTTGACCTTTCTGAGGACGACGTGTTCTGGTGCACCGCCGATATCGGATGGGTCACCGGCCATTCCTACGTGGTTTACGGGCCGCTGCAAAACGGCGTGACCACGGTGATGTATGAAGGCGCTCCCAACTGGCCGGAGCCCGACCGCTTCTGGCAGATGATCGACCGGCACAAGGTCAGCATTTTTTACACCGCTCCGACCGCGATTCGGGCGTTCACCAAGTGGGGCACTGCGTATCCGCGAAAACACAAGCTGGACAGCCTGCGCCTGCTGGGCACGGTGGGCGAGCCCATCAATCCCGAAGCCTGGATGTGGTACCACAAAGAAATTGGGCACGAACGTTGTCCCATCGTGGATACCTGGTGGCAGACCGAGACCGGCATGATCATGATCAGCCCGCTGCCGGGCGTGGTTGCGGCCAAGCCGGGGTCGGCGACGCTTCCGCTTCCCGGAGTCATCGCTGACGTGGTCACGCGCGAGGGCGAGCCGGTGCCCGCCGGTTCGGGCGGTCTGCTGGTGATCAGGAAACCCTGGCCCGCGATGGCGCGGACCATCTATGGGGACCCGGATCGTTACCTGAAGCAATACTGGTCGGATATTCCAGGATGCTACTTCACCGGCGACGGCGCGCGAAAAGATAAGGATGGCTACTTCTGGATCATGGGCCGGGTGGACGACGTGATCAACGTCTCCGGACACCGGCTGGGGACGATGGAAATTGAATCAGCGCTGGTGGCCCACCCGAAAGTGGCGGAGGCCGCGGTGGTAGGGCGGCCGGACGAGCTCAAAGGACAAGCCATCGCCGCGTTCGTGACCCTCGAATCCGGCTACGCTCCGTCGGAGGAGCTGAAGCAGGAGTTGCGCGGGTGGGTGACCAAGGAAATAGGCGCGCTGGCGCGTCCCGATGATTTGCGATTCAGCGAGGCCTTGCCCAAGACCCGCAGCGGCAAGATCATGCGCAGGCTGTTGCGCGAGCTGGCGACCACCGGCGACGTCAAGGGCGACGTGACTACGCTCGAAGACCTCTCGGTGATTGCCAAGCTGCGCGAAGAAGATGAGGCGTAGGCTTTTACTCCTTGTTGCCCGCGTCCTTTGATCCTGAATTCTTTTTTTCAAAATCCAGGGCGGCGGAGTTCATGCAGTAGCGCTGGTTAGTGGGCTTGGGGCCGTCGTCGAATACGTGTCCCAGGTGGGCGTCGCACTGGCTGCACAGGACCTCGGTGCGGCGCATGCCGAACTTGGAATCGGTTTCGGTGGTTACGTTTTCCGGCGAGAGCGGCGCGAAGAAGCTGGGCCAGCCGGAGCCGGATTCAAACTTGGTGTCGGAGCTGAATAGCTGGTTTCCGCAACCTGCGCACCGGTAAACGCCGTGCTCATGATTATCAAGCAGCTTGCCGGTGAAGGGTCTCTCCGTGCCCTTGCGGCGCATGACCTCGTATTGTTCCGGGGTGAGCAGCGCTTTCCATTCCGCATCGGTTTTTTCAACTTTGTCTGCCATGAGTTCGTTCCTTTCATTGGATAACAATAACTGACTCTCCGGGTCTTGCCCGGGGACGACTAGTTTGTTTCGAACCTGATGGTTAGATTCATCCGGTTGGGAAATGCTTCACCAGCTTATCAAGCCGAGAGGGAAATCCGGCAGGGGCCACTTCTTCTTTCGCTTTTTATTCGCTATTATATTTTCATCAGCGATGGCCAAACCGCAAACTCTCTTCAGTGCTTTATCGAGGAGCACCGCCCTGCGGCGCGAGCTGTCATTGCGCGGCCTGCAGTTCGCCGCAGCAGAGAACCTGCCGCACGCGCTGAGCCATGGCGCGGTCCCTTCGGTCTGTTATGAGCCACTGGAGTCGGATGCGTGCCATGGAAACTTTCTCCCCGCTACCTATCGAGCCATACAAAAAAATCCGGCATGGATGCATCGCCTCAACCGCGGACATTCCCAGGCGGCGAAGGCTTTTCCGCAAAATGAACAAGGCTATCGCCAGCTCGATTGCGCGGTCAGCTCCGACGCCTTGCTGATGAACTGTTTTTGTTATCCCGGCGTGTGGCGAGACGGCCGTGTGGCCGCCCTTTTGGGAGTCGAGGCGGGAAGCATTCCGGAATTTGGAGTAAGGGCGCGGGTGCCGATGGCGGGCGGGAAGGCTGACGGCACCGAAATCGATATGCGGCTGGGAAACCTGCTGGTGGAAGCCAAGCTTACCGAGGGAAATTTTCAATCAAAAGCCCGGGAAGCGCTCAAGAATTA
>JBBSHD010000291.1:0-3425 GCA_038253455.1 Terriglobales bacterium
AATGGCAATAAGTTAGTAATTTGGAATTTTGATCGTTTAGGGTTATTTCACAGCTTCGTTGCTCGGAATGACAATTCTTCGGGGAATGGCAAGTTTGCGGGTGCACTCAATTGGTGTGATCACCAGCCATCCACAGCGCTTCGACCCCCGTGGCGCATGACATGGACAGGCAGTGTTCGATTTTTTATTCCCCACCGCCGCCCCAAATCAATCACCCGAAATTGATATGATGGGCGCCACTTTCGCTTGCGATTTTGTTCGCAAGCGGTCTGGACACGGAGGCGTTGACCTGGATGTCGCTCGGCAAATCGGCCCTTACCATGTTCTGGGCCCGCTCGGCGCCGGCGGCATGGGAGAGGTGTACCTGGCGGAGGACAGCCGCCTGGGACGCAAGGTCGCCATCAAAGTCCTCAGCTCGAAGCATGTCATTAACGACGAGGCTCGCGGCCGCTTTCTGCGCGAGGCCCGCTCCATCGCCAACCTCGATCATCCCAACATCTGCACCCTCTATGAAATAGGCAACGACGCGGGTTTGGATTACCTGGTCATGCAGTACATCGAGGGCGAGACCCTGGCGCAGCGCACTTCGCGGCAGCCGTTTGCCCTGGGGCAGGCGTTGGACGTGAGTGTGGAAATTGGCGAAGGGCTGATGTACGCGCACTCGCGCGGCATCGTGCATCGCGATATCAAGCCCCAGAACATCATGTTTACCGTGGATGGCCGGGTCAAGCTGATGGATTTCGGTGTGGCCAAGAGTCTCGATGCGGCGCCCGCCACCGCGGATTCCGAGACCGCGCTGTTCGTTACCCAGGCGGGCATTCCGGTGGGAACCATTGAATATATGGCGCCCGAACAAATCGAGGGCGCCCCGCCCGACGTGCGCAGTGATATCTTCAGCTTCGCCATCGTGCTCTACCAGCTCTTCGGGCAGAAGCATCCTTTTCTGCAGGAAAGTTTCAACGTCACCCTGGCGGCCATTCTCACCCGCGATCCGGATCGGCTGCACGATCTTCCCCCGGCGGTCGAGCCGGAGCTGGCGCGCATCCTTAATAAGGCGCTGGCCAAACGGCCGGCAGAGCGTTACCAGACCGCGCGGGAGCTGACCGGCGACCTGCGCGCGGTGCGGCAAAGATTGCACGAGCTCGGGCGCGCCGCGTCGGCAACCATGGCGGCGGCAGAGATGGCTGCAATCACTGCCGCGACCGCCCCTCCGGTCCAGGCCACGAGGGCCCAAGCCGCGATGGCAACCCAGCCACTGCCCGCCAGAAAAAGTGGGCCACCCGCGTGGGTGTGGGCCGCAGGCCTGCTGTTGCTGGCGGGGATCGCGGCCATCGCGTTGCTGCCATCGGGAGCCATGCCGTGGTCGCACCGGGCCGGGGAAACTGCTGATGGCGCTATTCCGTCGCCGCCTTCGCCGCCAATGCCGGGTGCTTCGGCCGGCTTGCCCCGGTCATCGCAACGCTTGAACTGGTGGCTGGAAGTGCAATCTAAAAAAATATTTTGGTCGAAGACCGCCCGCTCGGTGGGCGACGAAACGTTTCACAGCGGCAACCGTTTTCGGCTGGGCGTGGAACAATCGCAATCCAACTGGTTTTACCTGTTGGATGAAAGTCCCTCGCCTTCGGGACAGGCTTTCACCCTGCTCTATCCCAACTCCGGCAAGCCCGCCGCCCATGCCGCGGAGACGGCCGATCCGCAGCCTCGCAATTTTTACACGGACTGGTACGTCTTCGATCGCTCGCCCGGCACCGAGACCCTGTGGATGGTTTCTTCCGAAATTCCGGTTGCCGAGATCGAATCCTTGAAGCTTCATCTCAACAACCAGGAAAAGGGAAGCATCCGAGATCCGCGGGAAATTGAGGCTCTGCAGTCGTTCTTCCGGCGGCGCGAGGACGACAAGATCGAGATGAGAACAGTGGATTCTCCCAAACACGCTGAAATTAGTTATCATGGCACCCTGGTTAAAGCCCTCAACCTGGTTCATCGCTAACTGGTTCATCGCTAAGAGGGTGCAAAGGGACTTATGCGAACCGATCCGACATTAACGATTCGAAGGCTGACAATTGCAGTGGGAATGTGCGCGTTAATGGCAACGGCGCCGGCGCTGCATCCGCAGCAGGCAAGTGGTGACAGCGGCGAGCAGAACCGCGGGATTGTGGCGGAAAAATTTCTGCACACCCGTCCTGCGCCACCATCTTCCCAGGGTTCAGTAAAGCCGCGGTATCGCGTGGTAGGCGGGGCCCACACTGCAACCAGCGCCGAAAAATTCCTGGAGCTGGGCCTGACCATCTGGCGCCTGCGCCCGGCGCACGCGGGCGACGACGGGCCGCGCTTGCTGGTGCAGAGCGGCGCCGAGACCGTGGAGTGGATTCCGGAACGGGTCACGCAGGGCGCTCCGTTGAAAGTTGAAGACAACGTGCGGGTGAGCGTGGAATCGCCGCGCACCGGGTTCCTCTACGTCGTCGATCAGGAGCAGTACGCCGATCAATCGCTGGGCGAGCCTTACCTTATTTTTCCCACTACGCGCACCCGCGGCGGAGACAACAAGGTGGCGCCCGGCCGGCTGATCGATATTCCCGCGCAGGATGATGCGCCGCCTTATTTCACGCTGCACCCCAGCCGTCCCAGCCAGACCGGCGAGGTTCTGACCATGGTCATCGCAGCGCAGCCCCTCGAAGGAGTTGAAATCGGTCCCCGCCCGGTAATACTTTCCCGCGACACCCTGGCGCACTGGCGGCGGCTGGGCGCGGGCGCGGTGCAGCATTTGGAGATGAGCGGAGGAGCCGGCAAAGCGTGGTCGAAACAAGAGCAGTCGGCGGGCGCAGACCAGTCGCGGTTGCTGACTCAAGCCGACCCTCCGCCGCAAACTATTTTTCGGGTGGCGACTCAATCACCGTCGCTATTAATCGTGCAGGTGAAACTGCCGCACGGGCCGGCGGCCGCGGCCAACGCTGCTGGTCGCAGGAAGACCCAGTAAGCTGCGAAGAGAATGAAAACTGACGAAGGGGGAAAACCGCATCATGAAAAAAAGTTAAAGAGAACCATGAAACCTGGAGATCACGATGGTACTTACAAGTCAACGGTAGACGGCAAAGGCATGCTCGACGGAAGCCTGGAAATCTCAGGGGACTATACCAGCTTCTGGTACAACTTTGATAACAATACGAGTTCAAAGGAAGTGTTTCCGGAGGGGACAAAGGGCGTAGACATCGAGTTTACTCTGAAAATAAACAATAAACCTTATGAGTTTCGAGGAAAGTTTTTTTACGGCATCAAGAGACGATTCAAGGGGACGGTTCACTTTCCCGGCCGTCCCAAGCAAGACCCCACTTGGACGGCCAGCACCTAGTCGCGGTATGAACTGCATTTTTCTGCGAAAAAGATTTTTGAAAATCCGGCATTATTAACTGATAACCAAGGAGAAA
>JBBSHD010000292.1:0-3424 GCA_038253455.1 Terriglobales bacterium
GAACCTGACGAGGCCCGCAAGAAATTTCTTTTTGCCACGGCGGCGGTGGTCCGTCGTGAACTGATACGGGTGCTGGAGGTGATGGGGATCAGCGTGCCGCCGGTGATGTGATGCGGTTGCGAAAAGTGTTCCTTGCTGTGTTCGGAATGAGCAAAGCCAGCTTCGGATGACGGAATAGAGTCTTGTGGGAGCATACATCTGAAGTAGGTCTGTCGACGTTAAATCGGGTATTGTTCTATAAAAAGGAAACAATCAACTGGTATTGTGGAAGCTGTTTCTTCTTGCCCTTTATGGACCAAGAGATTGGCGCCGATTCAAAGCACCGATTTTTTTATGCAATAATAATGCCGCACTACAGGAGATGAGAAAGTGCGCCCAGCTCTCAGGATCCTGTCATTAGCTGTTCTCGCGTTAGCCACCTCGCTCGTGTGTTTCGCACAGCAAAGTGACACCCTCAGCAGTTCCTTGTGTAGGCCGATGCCCAAAGACCTGCCCGCCATTCGAGAACAGGCCCAAGGTGGAGACGCCGTGGCCGAATACAAAATAGGGCGGTCAATGCTAAGTCCACGACCAACGTACGACGAAATTGCCACGGCCATGCCATGGTTCCAGCGTTCCGCAGAACAGGGCTACGCGCCAGCACAGTACATGTTCGGCGGCATGTTTCGTGATGGTCGGTGGAGAAAACCTCAGCAGTTGATCTTCTGGTGGACAAAGGCAGCAGAGCAAGGAGAGGTGCAGGCCCAGCTCTGGCTGGGAACGATGTACGAGCAAGGGTGGGTCGGCATAAAGCGCGACTACAACGAAGCGTTCAAGTGGCTGTCAAAAGCCGCTGAGCAGGGCGATCCAGACGCACAGGCCAGTCTGGGCCAAATGTACGAGAACGGAGAAGGCACCCTGCAGGATTACGCTTTAGCCGCTAAATGGTATCAAAAGGCGGGCGAACATGTGCCGGATTTGGGTGGGGCTGGGCAGGGCAGAAACCAACTCGCTCTGCTTTACATGAACGGGAAGGGTGTTAATCGCGATTATGTCAGCGCATATATGTGGTTTGCCCTGTTGGGAAATCCAACAACTGGACAGTTAGATTTTGCGGGGAACCCGGCTGAGGAATATATGACAGCATCCCAGATTGCCGAAGCTCAGACTAGAACGAAGGAATGGATTCAGAAGCATCCGGCAAAACCTCTCTGCCCGTCTTTGTGACAAATGGGGCGCGGCGCGTCTCCTCCAAATAACCTTGTGTCTGGCTGATGAAACTAAGCAACATCTCAACGGACTGATACCCGCGCAACCGTCTGTGCTGCAACTGGAATCAGGAATTCGAACGTTTTTGCGTGGCCTGATTGCTGGCAGCGGTGCCGGTTCTGCCGTTCGTCGAGCCGGACTGGGCGCCGTTGCCTGAGGCAAAATCCTTTACAAATTCCACCAATGACCGCACCGCAATTCCTGATGGTCCTTTGGCGATCCAGGATTTGTTCTCTTCCATCCAGGCTGTGCCAGCTATATCCAAGTGAATCCAGGGCGTTTCTTCGGCGAATTCTTTGAGGAACATTGCAGCCGTGACCGCGCCTCCCCAGCGTCCCCCGCTATTGACGATGTCAGCGATCCCGGAGCGAATGGATTCCTTGTATTCCTCATCCAGCGGCATGCGCCACATCTTTTCGCCGGAGCGCTGCAAAGCACGCGCGAAGCGTTCAAATATTTCTTCATTGTTGGCAAACACCCCGGCGTTGACCATGCCGAGCGCCACAACGCAGGCGCCGGTGAGCGTGGCCGCGTCGATCAAATGAGTGCAGCCGAGTTGGCGGGCGTAGTAGAGACCGTCGGCAAGGACCAAGCGTCCTTCAGCGTCAGTGTTAATGATCTCGATGGATTTCCCGGACATGGCAATCTGGACGTCTCCAGGCTTTTGGGCTTTGCCGGAAGGCATATTTTCAGTGGCCAGGATGATGGAGATCACCCGAATTTTCGGTTTCAGCAATGCAATGGCGCGCATGGCGCCGAGCATGGCGGCGCCGCCGGCCATGTCGTACTTCATCTTCTCCATGCCATCGCTGGGTTTGATGGAGATGCCGCCACTATCAAAGGTGATCCCCTTGCCGATGAGCCCCAGCATGGGTTTTTCGGGGGCCCCTTCTGGTTCGTAGCGGATGATGATCAAAGCGGGGGGCTCGTCTGAGCCCTGGGCAACGCTCCAGAAGGCGCCCATCTTTAATTCTTTGATCTTGTCGGGGCCAAAGATTTCGACTTTCAAACCGGGAGTGCTGCCGGCAATCTCCTGGATCATTTTGCGGGCACGGTCCGCCAGCATGGTAGGAGTCATGCGATTGCCGGGTTCATTGACTAATTCACGAGTGAAGTTTTGGGATTCGCCGATGATGCGGGCTTCGTCGAAGGCTTGGCGAATCCTGGTTTCTTCTTTTTTGTCGGCGGCGATTACGGTGAGGCCGTCGATCAATTGGTCTTTGCGGTCGCTCTTGTAAGTATCGGGGTCGAAGTTGCCCACGAAGGCGCCCTCGACGATGGCCTTTACCGCATCCGGCGTACCGCCGCGCTCGAAAACATAGGTACTGTGGACATCAGGTTTTGCTTCCCCCGACCAGTTTTCGGGTACAACGAAGGCAAAGCTGCGGATGTTCTTAGGTTTTAGGAAGCGCACTGCCGTTCCGGCCAGCTTGCGGAGTTCGTATCCCGTAAAGTTCTTAGCTTTGCCGCCGCCCACCAGCAGCAGTCGCTTGGCCTTCAGGCCTTGGGGATGATGCAACATCACAGCTTCGAAGATCTTGCCCGTGACCTCGCCGGTAGTGAGGATCTCCGCGGCGGCGTTGCGAACTGCCTTGTCGCTGGTTTCGACCCTGGGCTCGGACTTGTCGTTCTGGGCGCGGACTTTTTCGCTGCGGTTCCTGTTGTTGAGTTGTTGGTCGGCGCGGTCTACTTCACTCTGGTCCAAGACGATTGCCACCAAACACTCGGTCTCGACCTCACTGGGACTGGAAAAGGAAAGGGTGGTTTTCATGTATCACTTAATTTACTACGGTCTGCCTGTTGGATTTCCTAAGCCCGCAGTTCGGGATTTTCAAGGAAAGTTGGAGTTGTGATCGGCTTACGATTTTCTTCCGCGGGCCATAGCCTCCCGGGCCTCGCGGTCGGCAGTTCTGCGGCGCTCGGTTTCCCGTTTGTCCCACAATTGTTTGCCTTTGGCGAGGGCGAGCTCAACCTTGACACGGCCATTTTTGAAGTACATGCGGGTGGGGATGAGGGTGAGCCCGCGCTGCTGGGCTTTGCCGATGAGTTTGCGCAATTCATTCTTATGTACCAGTAGCTTGCGAGTGCGCAGGGGCTCGTGATTAAAGATGTTGCCATGTTCGTAGTGGCCGATGTGGGCATTGAGCAGCCAGAGTTCGCCATCTTTAATCAAGCC
>JBBSHD010000293.1:0-3420 GCA_038253455.1 Terriglobales bacterium
ATCGGGGTTGGAATCTCCCACCTCTGGACGGAAAAAATCCCGGACATCAATCTCATAAAGGTCGGCGGCTTCGGCTGCGGATTCGAGCTCGGCGCGAACGCGATGAATGTTGGCCTCTGGAATCGGGACTTTGGAGAGCAGCGACTCGCTGGCCATGTGGTAGTTGCTGTCAGCATGACCGGGCGGCACGTGGCGTTCGTCCCCAAAGAAGAAGTGTATCTTCTCCCAGGGAAGGCGCATAGCGGGGTTGGCGACGTCATCACCCGCCAGCAATGAATAAACGTTCTTGGGGGTGGACCCGCCGGCGAGGGCCACGGCGAAGCGGCCGTTGCGTGCGACTGCGGCGCGGGCCAGGCGGGAAAATTCATCAGCGGCGGCGCGGTTGAGCTCGCTCGAATCATCCACGATCTCGATCTCGCGGTTGCCTCCGCCCGAAGGCGTGTTCTCTGCATTTGACATAGGGTACCGGTCTCACGGCGGGAGCGTGCTACACCTTTAGCGTAATCCTTAATTTGTTTTCCTGGCGCCATCGCCGGCTTCGGCGATAAATTTCTCATACTGGGCCACGTCATCCTTGCTGCCAATCACCAGCGGACAGCGCTGGTGAATGCTTTCCGCCTGGATGTCGAGGATGCGCTGTGAGCCGGTGCTGGCGCTTCCCCCGGCGTTTTCCAGAAGGAAGCCGAGCGGCGCGCACTCATATAGCAGCCGCAGCTTGCCGGTGGGATGTCCATCATCGGGAGGATAAAAATACAGGCCGCCTTCGATCAGGCCGCGATGGACGTCGGCCACCAGGGCGCCGGTATAGCGCAGTGAGTACGGCCGCTTGGTGGGTTTGTCCTTCTCTTCGATGTAGTCCACGTATTTCTTGATCCCGGCGCTCCATTCGTAATAATGCCCGAGGTTGGCGCTGTAATAATGGCCGCGCGCCGGGCACTTGATGTCCGGGTGGGAGAGCACAAACTCGCCCAGATCGCGATCTAGGGTGAAGCCATGCACCCCGTGTCCAGCGGTATAGACCAGCATGGTGCTGGTGCCGTACATCACATAGCCGGAAACAATCTGGTCGGAACCTTTCAGCAGCATCTCGCCGGTCATTCCCCCGGCTGCGGCCTTCCCGTTCTTGCTCGACTGGCGGCGATAAATTCCGAAGATGGTGCCGATGGAGCCGTTGATGTCGGTATTGGATGAACCGTCGAGCGGATCCATGCAAATCAGGTAGCCGCCGTCAGCAGCAAGCTCCTTCACCAGTTCCAGTTCCTCGGAGACCAGTCCGGCCACCAGGCCGGTTTCGGCCAGGGCGTCCACCACGATCTCGTTGGTGTACACGTCCAGCTTCTTCTGGTTGTCACCGGTGGCATTGGTTTCGCCCATCAAGCCAAGATTGCCGGACAGCGCCGCGCGTGCGATCTCGCGCTCCAGTATTTTAGAGGCATAGCCGATCTGGGTCAGCAGGCGCCTAAGATCGGCGCCCACCTTGTCGCCTTGTTCGTAAAGGTGGCGGGTTAGGGTCATGACATTGGCGGGCATAAATTTAACCTCGAATTTGAACTTTGTACGATCAGTGGCGAGGAACGAGAAGCGAAGCGGTTGAGCTTCGCTTCTGGTCCCGTTTTATGCGCGCCGGTCTATTCGCCGGCGGGCGTACCGAAAGCCTTATCCAGCAAAGCTCGGCGGGCGGCCCCAATCAAGCCGGCCTGCTGGTTCAGCACCACGCGCACCGGAATGGATTCGAGCAGTCCCTGCATGCGGCCCTTGGCGGCAAAAGTCTTCATGAACTCAGGCTGCTGCAGATTTTTCAGGATATGGGGAGCGATGCCGCCGCCAATATAAAGACCGGCGGTGGAAAGATAACTCAGGGCGACGTTGCCCGCTTCGGCGGCCAGCACGCTGGTAAAAATCTCCAGAGCCTGGCTGGCGATGGGGGCCTTGCCTTCAACTCCGGCCGCGGAAATAGCGGCTGCCGGGTGTTTGGACGAGCTAATCTGCTCTTTCAGCCAACTCGGTTCTTCCGCCTTCTTGCTGTCGCGCAGGAACTCGTACACGCTTTGCAGGCCGGGGCCGGAAAGAATGTTCTCATAGCTGGCGCGTCCATTTTTCTTGATCAGGTAGCGCAAGAGGTCCACTTCAACGTCGTTGCGGGGCGCGAAGTCGGAATGTCCGCCCTCGGTGGCGAAAGGGTGATGACGAAAGCCATCCCAGAAAAGACCGGCTTCTCCAAGCCCGGAGCCCGCGGAAATCACGGCGCTATTGCCTTCGACGTCGCGGGTGCCTTCATTCAAGGTGACGAGGTCGGCGCTCTTCATGGCGTCGATGGCGTAGGCAAACGCTTCCACGTCGTTGATGACGGAAACATGCTCGATGCGCAGACGGCGGGCCAGCGCGCGCCCGTCAACCACACATGCCAGGTTTGAAGAATCGCAGCGGCCTTTTTTCACCGGACCGGCGACGCCGATGCAGGCGCGATCGACGGCCGCGCCCTCGCAATTAGAGAAGTTGCAGACTGCATCCTCAAGGCTCTTGTGCTCGGTGCTGACCGAAGTCGATTCGGAGACCATCTTCAGATCATTGCCGTAGGTGTCAAACAGAGCGAGCCGGGTTGTAGAACCACTGATATCGGCGGCTAAAATCATTTTGTGATTGTCCTCCAATGGCGCCCATCACGCGCCAGCAAATCGGCAGAGTCCTTGGGTCCCCAGGATCCGGCGGCATAGTTGGGGAAGCTTCGGGCGGGCAGGGCCTTCCACACGTCCAGGATGGGATCGACCACGCTCCAACCGGCCTCGACCATATCGGCGCGCTGGAACAACGTGGCGTCGCCGATCATGCAGTCATAAATCAGCACCTCGTAGCCGGTGCTGGGGGTGACACCGAAATAATCGGTGTAGTGAAAATCCATGTCCACGGCGCCGATATGCACGACCGGGCCGGGAATCTTGGCGCCGAAACGCAGGGCGATGCCTTCATCGGGCGCGATATACATGACCAGATGATTCGGATCAAGCTTCTCCACCGACGTGTCGCGGAAGAGAACGAACGGAGCACGCTTGAACTGGATGGCGATTTCCGTGTGGCGGGTGGCCATGCGCTTGCCGGTGCGAAGGTAAATGGGGACCCCGGCCCAGCGCCAGTTATCGATCAGCAGCTTCAAAGCCACGAAAGTTTCGGTCTTGGATTCAGGAGAAACCGCGGGCTCGGCCCGGTAAGCAGGTACCTGCTCGCCGCCCAGGGAACCTGCGCCGTACTGGCCGCGCACCGAGCGCATGAGAACGTCCTCTGAATTCATGGGCTGGATGGCATGCAGAATTTTGGCTTGCTCATCGTGCATGGCGTCGGCGCTGAATGAAATCGGCGGCTCCATGGTGGTGAGGGTGATGAGCTGCAGAATGTGGTTGGGAACCATGTCGCGCAGGGTGCCGG
>JBBSHD010000294.1:0-3406 GCA_038253455.1 Terriglobales bacterium
GAATGGGTGCCGTTGTAGATCAGGGGGAGCTCGACGTTGTGCAGCGCGGTGGCCCGTGCCAGCAGGTTGAAGGTCTGGAACACGAAGCCGATCTCTTTATTGCGAATGCGCGCCAGCTCATCATCGTCGAGGCTGCTGACCAGGTGTCCATTCAGCCAGTAGTTGCCCTTGCTGGGGGAATCGAGGCATCCGATCAGGTTCATCAGCGTGGATTTACCCGAACCCGAGGGCCCCATGATGGCGACATACTCGTTACGCTGGATCTTGAGGGAAACGCCGCGAAGGGCATGCACCTGTTCGGCGCCCATTTCGTAGGTCTTCCAAAGATCCTCGGTAACGATCATCTCCTTACCACTGGGGCTGCCAGCGGCCCGGTCATTTAACTCAGCTACTTGTGTGGACATGCATTCTCCAGCAGTTCTAAAGCCTTCTCCAGCTTATACGAAATCTTTTCGCGACAGGTTCCATTGTACCGGGGCACGGCAGCACACCGGTGCTGACACGCCGGGGCGCCACTCATTAGACGCCGGAGCGAGGATTTAGTTAATCGCTAGCCCTCTTCCTTTTTGGGGGCCGAGTTATCTACTTTGACGTGGGTGGCGGGCTTCAGGGTGCGCAACACCTTGTAGCTGCCGGTGACAATCTCGTCGTTCTCGTTGAGGCCGCCGACAATCTCGATATCGGTCATGCCGGTGATGCCGGTATCCACCTTCTGGAAGTCCGCCTGGGTCTTGCCGGCGGCCTTGCGGATGACGAACACGCCCTGCAACTCCTCTGATTTCTTGGCTGCCGCGCTGGCCGGCTGGGCGGTCTTTCCCGCGGCCTTGGCGTTGGCGGCATCGATATCAGCCTGCTGCCGTATGGTCAGCGCCTGGATGGGAATAGCGAGCACGTGGCTGCGGGTCGCGGTGGTGATTTTCGCGGTGGTGGAAAGTCCAGGGCGCAGGCCTTCGGGCGGCGCATCCATGGTCACCACGACCTTGAAATCCTTGGCTTCCTGGCTGCCACTGGTGGTTTGCGAGGTGGCGAGGCCGGAGCTTCGCAGAATGGCGTTGTCACCGATCTCGGAGACATGGCCTTTGAAAATCTTGCCGGGAATAGCGTCCACGGTGACGTCGGCGGATTGTCCCAGACGCACGTTCACGATGTCGGTTTCGTCCACCTTCACTTCGGCGGTGATGACCGACATATCCGCGATGGTCATGAGGGTGCTGCCGGGAGCATTTTGAATTCCTATGACCACGGTTTCACCTTCGCGTACCGGGAGGTTGGTGACCACGCCGTTAAAGGGCGCCACGTAGGTGGTCTTGCTGAGCTGGTCAGACGAGCGAGTCAGCATGGCGCGGGCCTGCCTGATGCGATCTTGGGCGGACAGAGTCTGGGCGCGTCCCTGGGCGATGCGGGCGCGGGCCTGGGAGACGGAGGCGCCGGCGGAATCATAGGCCGCTTTTTTGGCGTCGTAATCCGCCTTGGGGATCAATTGCTCCTTGTACAGGCTCTGGGCCCGCTCGTACTCAAGCTTGGCGCGTTCGGCGTCGGCTTGGGCGCGCTCGAGATCGGCCACCGAGGTGTTGGTGCCGGCATTAGCGGCGACCGCGTCAGTTCGATTTGCCGACAGGGTGGCCTGTTGTGCGGCCACGTCCGCCGCGGATTGCACGTTCTCAAGCTGGGCCACGACCTCGCCGTGCTTCACGTGGTCGCCCTCTTTGACGTAGAGCTTCACGATCTTGCCGAAAGCGTTGGCCCCCACGTTGACGTAAGTCTTGGGCTTGATTTCCCCGGAAGCGGTCACCACGGTAAACAGGTCCTCGGGCTTCACCTTCGAGGTCTGAACCACGATGATGTTCTGCTGGCTTTTCCAGATGGAAAAGCCCACGATGCCGCCCACCACAATAAGAATTCCGACGATGATCAGGATCTTTTTCAATCGTTTACTCCGCTAAGAGGCCCCTGGGGCCCGGGTATCGCGAAAACTCTTCGAGTTCGCTTCCACTTTTGATGGCGTCAACACTTTGCAATAAGATCAGGCGTGTGCGGTTCCGTTCCTTTGTCCCGGAACGGGTTCGGTTCAAATAAAAATCGGGGAATGGATCAGGCGGCTCATTTCCCGGCATGATGGTTTTGGCCGGGGTATTTTTTTACCCAACAATTATAGCGGCTTACGGCCACATTCGCACCCGGGATTGGGTGCGGTGGAGGGCCGCCGGGAATTGACGTTCTCGTCCTTGATTTGACGCTCCGAAGTACCTACAATATAAAGAGCCGGAGTGTACATGAGGAGCAGCGATCTTATGGTTCTGACCCTAAAGAATCGGTACTTATCCCTTTTTCTAGGATTTCTAGTTTTATCCAGCGGTGTGATCACGGTGGGCCGTGCAGCCGCGCAGGAAGCCAAGTCAGGCGAGGTTACGGCGAGCCCGGAAGCCGACCCGCTTAAGCGTGAGGTCAGTCCGAAAAAGCGCAAGCAGCAGGAAAAGGCGCTGAAATACGAATTGACCAGGAGCGAAAAGAAATGGCTGGAAGAGGACGTTCGCTGGATCATCACTGACGAAGAGGGCACCGCGTTCAAGCGGTTGTCGAACTCCGAGGAGCGCGATCAGTTCATCGAACAGTTCTGGCTGCGGCGCAATCCCAATCCTGATCTGGCGGAAAATGATTTCAAGGAAGAGCACTACCGCCGCATCGCCTACTCCAACGAACATTTTGCCGCCGGCAAGCCGGGATGGAAGACCGACCGGGGGGAGATGTACATCAAGTTCGGGCCGCCCGACACCATCGACGCGCATCCCAGCGGCGGCTCCTACAGTCGCCCCATGGAAGAAGGCGGCGGACAGACTTCTACTTATCCTTTCGAAACCTGGCGCTGGCGCTACATTGAAGGCATCGGGCAGGAAGTGGAAATTGAATTTGTGGATACCTGCAACTGCGGGGATTACCACATGACCATGGACCGCTCGGAGAAGGACGCGCTGCTTAACGTGCCCGGAGCGGGCTTGACCCAGATGGAGCAGATGGGCATGGCCAACAAGGCTGACCGGTTTGTGGGCGGTGGGCTGGAACGCCTGGGAAAGAGCCCCTTCAACCAGGATTTAAATTCCAAGCAATTCGACCGCTTGGAGCGCTTTGCCGCGGTGCAACGCGCGCCCACAATCAAGTTCAAGGACCTGGAAGCGAGCGTGAACACTACCATCAAGTTCAACATCCTTCCGGTACAGGTCAAAGCGGATTATTTTCCGCTGACCGAATCTTCTGTACTTACCAACGTGACCCTGCAGTTCGAAAACAGGGACCTGCAGTTCCAGGCAAAAGACGGGGTGCAGAAGGCCGTCGTGAACATTTACTCGCGGATCACCTCCATGTCCCGCCGGCCGGTCAACGTGTTTGAGGATACAGTGACAGTGGAAGC
>JBBSHD010000295.1:0-3393 GCA_038253455.1 Terriglobales bacterium
ACCGAGCAGTGGTTCATTTCCATGGAAACACCCATGAGCGGAGGGACCCTGCGTTCCCGCGCCCTCGACGAGATCAAGCAGGTGAAGTGGGACCCCGCATGGGGCGAAGAACGCATCTCCAACATGATCGCCACCCGGCCCGACTGGTGCATATCGCGCCAGCGCATCTGGGGCGTTCCCATCGCGGTTTTTTTCTGCGAAAGTTGCGGGACCCTGCTTAAATCCAAGGCAGCCAACCAGGCGGTGGTCGATCTTTTTGCCCGTGAAGGCGCCGATTCCTGGTACCTCAAGGATGCCGCTGCGATTCTGCCCCCGAACACAACCTGCGAGCATTGCGGCGCCACTACATTCCGCAAGGAAACCGATATTCTGGATGTGTGGTTTGAATCCGGCACCAGCCAGGCGGCAGTGCTGAACCAGAATGAGGCCCTGCCCTGGCCCGCGGATTTGTATCTTGAAGGTGGCGACCAATACCGCGGGTGGTTCCACTCGTCGCTGCTTTGCGCGGTTGGCTATAAGAACCAGGCGCCCTATCGCATGGTGGCCACCAACGGCTGGACGCTCGATCCCCAGGGACGCGCCATGTCGAAATCACTGAACAACGGCGTCGATCCGGTCGAAACCGCCAACAAATTAGGTGGTGAGGTGGTGCGCCTGTGGGTCGCCTCGGTTGATTTTCGCGATGACGTGCGCTGTTCCGACGAGCTCATGCTGCGCGTGGCCGACAACTACCGCAAGATCCGCAACACGTTTCGCTACATTCTCAGCAACCTCTATGACTTCTCAGTCGAGGATGCGGTTCCCTACGAGGAAATGGATCCCCTCGATCGATTCATGCTCGACCGCACTTCGGAAACCGCCGCGCGCATCGTGCAATGGTACGAGGAGCTGGCCTTTCATAAGATATACCACCTGCTGCATGATTACTGTGCGGTCGATCTCAGCGCCTTGTATTTCGATGTGATCAAGGACCGGCTCTACACCGCGGCTGCGCGCTCGCGAAAACGGCGCTCCGCGCAAACCGCCATCTGGAAGATCAGCGAAATACTGGTGCGGCTCGCCGCCCCCATCATGAGTTTTACCGCCGACGAGGTGTGGGAAAATCTTCCCCGCGTGCAGGGACGCGCAGCCAGCGTTCACCTGGAGACCTTTCCCACCGGTGTCGAAGGCGCCGGGGAACGCGAGAGCGAGATTGCGCGCGAATGGAAGCCGGTTTTTTCCGCCATGCTTGCCCTGCGCGAAGAAGTGTTGAAATCCCTCGAAGAAGCCCGCCGCACCAAGGTCATCGGCAGCAACATCGAGGCCAGGGTCAGTATTTTTGCCGCCCCTGATCTTTACAGCGTCTTGCACGGACACGAAGAAGATCTCCGCAACCTGCTCAAGATATCGCAACTCTCGCTGCAAAGCGGTGCGGATTCCGCTCAGCCTCTCGGCATAGAAGTAGCTTTTGCGGAGGGCTCAAAGTGCGAACGCTGCTGGAATTATTCCGTGCATGTGGGCGAGAACCTTGAATATCCCACCATCTGTGAACGCTGCAGCGAAGCCTTGAAGGAAATTGTGGAGTACGCCGCGCAATGACGCCCTCTGTAGTTCGCAGATATCAAATTTCAATTACGACCCTGGTATTCCTGCTTGATCGCGTCACCAAATGGCTGGTTGAGCAGAGGATCCCGATGCACCAGACCATAGGCGTGGTTCCCGGTTTCTTCAGTCTCACCCACGTATTGAATCCGGGAGCGGCTTTCTCCTTGTTTTCCGAGCCATCTTCCAAGTGGAAAGTGACCATGCTCATCGCCTTTTCGGTGCTGGCCCTGGTGGTGGTAGCGGTCCTGCTTTGGAAAAGCGCTTCATCGCGTGTGATTACCAGCGTCAGCCTGGCGCTGATTATGGGCGGCGCATTGGGCAACCTGTGGGATCGGGTCAGCCGCGGTGAGGTTGTGGATTTCCTGCTTTTCTACGTCGGGCCGCATCAATGGCCGGTATTTAACCTCGCGGACAGCGCTATCGTGGTGGGCGCTATTTTGCTGGTTGCTGAAATGCTGTTTCTCGGCGACCGCAAGCCGGCCAGCGCCTAGATCCCAGCCCTGAGCAATCCATTCTCACTGCGCGCCATACAGGCGCCGGTACATGTTGGCGTTGCGCTCGATCGCCTGAACATATTCGCGGGTCTCAGTGAACGGGATCGACTCCACAAACGCGGCCCCATCAACCGCGGGATCGGCTGCGTCCCACTGCCGCACCCTCTCACTGCCCGCGTTATACGCGGCCAGCGCGTAGGGAAGCTTGCCCCCGAATTTCTGCAGCATCTCGCGAAAGTAAATCGTTCCCAGCTCGATATTTACGTTGGGCAGAAAAAGCGAGTTGGTGGAATATCCCGGCACTCCTGCTTGGCGGGCCAGCTGCTGTCCCACCGATGGCAGCAGTTGCATCAGGCCGAGGGCCTTGGCCCGGGAAACGGCGGAGGCATTGAATTCCGATTCCTGGCGTATCAACGCGCTGACCAGGTAAGGATCGAGCTGGTTGGCTTCCGAAAATTTCTTCAGATCCACCCAGTAAGGGCGCGGGAACAGAAGGGCCCACATTTCCCGCGGCAGTTCTTTTTCTGAGAGCGCAAGGTAGCTGGGGAAGAATTGCTTGATGGTTTCAAGGGCGCGGTGCGGCTGTCCCCCATCAGCGTAGACCCTGGCAATCTCAATTTTGGGCCAGATTGATCCCGAATCGCCGGCCACAGCCTGTAATTCTTTTACCGCGAAGGGAAATAGCCCGGCGTTCACCAGCAACCGGCTTTTCTGATAAGCCACATTGTTCGCGGGGGCGGCATACTCATCAACCGCGGGCGGTGCTGGCGCAGCCGGAATGGAATTCAGCAAGGAGAGTTCCGCAGTCCGGGTCTCCGGACCGAGGATCGCCAGCCTCTGCCGCGCCAGATCGGCATAGTAGTAATACTTGAACCGGGTGGAAAGTTTCTCGTAATAGGCGCGGGCCACCGCGAAATCCTGCTTGTCCTCCGCATGCCGTGCTCTCCAGTAAAGAGCGGCGGGCACATCCGCCGATGAAGGATACCAGTCGATTTGTTCATCCATCAGCCGTGCGGCTTCTTCGCTCTTGCCTAATTGCCGGGTAAGCCAAGCCGCCTTCCAGTGCGCGTAGGCCGCATGCTTGCCGTTGCGAAATCGCTGGGGAATTTCAGCATAGAAACGTTCGGCCTCGGGGACGTCTCTTTTTATCAGGAAATAATTTGCTGCCGAAAATAACGCCTCCTCAAGCCATGGGCTCGAGGGCGCCACTTGCCTCAGCCTGGCCAGCATGGCGGAATGTTCAGAAAAATCGCCCCGGCCCCGCGCGCTTTCTGCAAGGTAATACAAGCGCTGCGCCTCCAGGCTGGCGGAAGCT
>JBBSHD010000296.1:0-3391 GCA_038253455.1 Terriglobales bacterium
CACCAGCCGTAGTCGCTTCCCGTCTTTGCGCTGCAACCACGATCTGCGGTCTTTGGTAGTAATGCCGATCTGAGTGATTGCCACCCCGGCCACTCGCACCGGCACTTTTGCTCCCGCCGGAGCGGTGAACAAGAGCTCGTAGTCATCGCCGCCATGCAACGCAAAGTTGAGCGTGCTGCCCGCTGCCACTGGAATCTGATTTTCCGCGATCTCGGCGCCTACGCCACTCTCATCGCACAGGTGCCGCAGATCGGTTGACAGCCCATCGCTGATGTCAATCATCGCGGTGGCCAGTCTGCGTTGCCGCAGGTAGCGTCCCACCGCCAGCCGGGGCTGGGGGTTGAGATTGGCTGTGGCGCCGCCCGCGTAGCAGATATTCAGCGTAGCCGCCGCCAGCCCCAGCGCTCCGGTCACGAAGATTCTCTCTCCGGCCGCCGCTCCTGACCGCAGAATGGCCTTGCCTCTGGGCACAGAGCCCACCACCACAATATCGGCCAAAACCTTATCGAGGCCCGCGGTCACGGAAGACACGTCTCCCCCGGCCAGGTTAACCCGGTGGCGGCGCGCCAGTTTCAGCAGGCCCTGGAGAAATCCGTCCACCCATTTTTGCGGAAGGCTGGCGGGCAGCGCCAGCGACAAGAAGGCCGCCAAGGGATCTCCGCCCATGGCGGCGATGTCGCTCAATCCGGGCAGCAGGCAGCGATGGCCCGTTGATTCCGCGGGTTCCCAGTCGCGGCGAAAGTGGCCGCCTTCCAGGCTGAAATCGGTGGTGACCAGGATTTCATGGCCCCGCGGAGGCCGCAGCACGGCGGTATCATCCCCTATTCCCACCGCGATGGACGACGCGGCAAGCCCCCGGCCCGCCTGGGCCCTGATCCTGGCGATGAGCCGTTTTTCAGTGAGCGGCATGACTACCCTTGATTATTGCCTTTGCCGATAACATGGAATGGTATATAATAATTTTAGTTGCAAAACAGTAAACAGTTACACCGACCTGCAAGCAGCCCAAAAGATCGAGGGCAGTGATTTACGGAAGTTCACGTTGACACGGTAGTGGCTTGTTGTTAGGTTGTCCCTGAACTTTGATTCACTGAAAGCCAGATTTGGTATTGCCGAGCGGATTTTAAAGCATTGGCCGTGCCGGGCTGGTCATGAAAGATTGGCGGCTGCCAAAAGCCGTCAGTAACTCCTCCTCAAGCCAAAATTGGGGGAGCCATTAAGAGCCTGAAGTTAAGGCCATCCGCAGGACAATCCAAATTATTTGACGAGGAACTTATTTTGCGAAAACGCTATTTTATTTTATTAGTGGCACGCGACGCCGAAGGACAGCTCTTAAAGATACCCATTCCCATCCATTACCTGTACGTATTTATTGCCGGCGCGGTTTTAGGCATGATGACCATTACCGGCATGGCCGGCTCCTATACCCGGATGCTGGTGAAGGTGGCGCGCTTCAACGAGCTGCGTACCGAGAAAGACGCCCTCAAGACCCAATATTCACACCTGGAGCGCGTGGCCCAGGAAAATGAAGTGCAGGCCGCCTCCCTGGGATCACTGGCCGGTGAGGTTTCGGCGCTGTACGGCCTGAAATCGGTCTCCACCACTACTCCCGCCGGACCCATGACTCCCGACAACGTGGCCACCACCCTCGACCAGTTTGATGCCCTCAAAAAGACCGCGCTATCCGGCGCCGCTTCGATCGCCATCGGCATGGGCGCAAATCATGACGCCACCCTGACCGACTGGGTGCGCCTGGCGGCCGCTCCTTCAGTATGGCCGGTGCAAGGCCCGGTGCGCAGCTCCTTCGGAGGCCGCCTCGATCCGTTTAACGGAGAAGGCGCATTCCACAGCGGCATCGATATTTCCAGCGCCTACGGCCATCCCGTCATCTCTCCTGCTGATGGCCTGGTGGAAAGCACAAGTTTTGAAGGCGGCTACGGCCGCGCCCTGCGCATCGATCATGGGCACGGCATCACCACCCTCTACGGACATCTTTCCGGGTTCGCGGTAGCTCCCGGGCAGCACGTCCGCCGCGGGGAAACCATTGCCTTCATCGGCCTTACCGGCCGCAGCACTGGCCCGCACCTTCACTACGAAGTGCGCATCAACAACACCCCGGTCAATCCCTACAAATACATGCGCGAAGGCGGCAACGAAATAGCCATGGGCGCAGGCAACTAACCGTCCGCGATTCGAATAAAAAAGCCGCGCCTGGTGCGCGGCTTTTTTATTGGGCACAGGATTGTATTTGATCTCCGTCCGGATGAATCTTCTATTTCTTGCCTGGCTCTTCTTTAGAACGCGGCGAAGAGGGCGACGCGGGCGCCACAGTCTGCGGAACCTCGGGAGTTGCCGGTTGCGGCGCGGTTTCCTTTAATAACTTTTTAAGGAAGGCGGGACTCACCGAGGCCTGCACCACCACCCGCTCGTTTTCCTGCTCGACCTGGATGGTTTGGAACAGCGCTTTTACATCGGCATCGGGCCCGCCTGTGGGCACGGCGCTGGCGATGGCGCGGTACAGGCTTAGATAGGTGTTGGCGGCGTTCGCTTTGGTCTTGGCCATCTCGGGGTTATCGGTGAAGATTTCGCCGCGCAATCGCAGAGACGTGCCCGGGGTCACGGACGCCACCACCACCGACCCCGCCATCCACTCACGGAACGGCGACGGCAGTAGAACTCCGGGGTCGCCCTCGCGGGGCGGCGCTGCGGCGGCTTTGAAGACCGCCCAGGCCATGGCGGTGGCGGGCAGAAACGACCGGTACCCGCGCAACAACGCCGGCGCTTCCACCGGCAACGCGGTATGGTGAAAACGATCGATCATGCCGTGGATCACAGTGGCGCTATCGAGGTTCGACGCCGCTACCAGGTCCATGTTGAGCATGGCGACTCGCACCGTGCGGCCGTCGTGAAGAATGATGTAAATATCGTTGTTACCGTAGCGTTCGACGCCGTTGGAAATCTTCTTCAGGTAAGCCGCCAGCCGCTGCGAATCGAAGCGTCCGGAAAACACTTCGGAAAAACGGTAATCGCGTTCGACGGAAGCTTCGAGGGTGGTGGGCGCCGCTGGCGTCTTCGAGGAATTCCTGTCATCGCCCGCGGCGGGCGCATCCTTCTTAAGTTCCAGCGGGTGGACGGTCATCGCCACTTCGTCGAGGTCGCGCTCGAACTGGAACCCCGTGTCCTCGACAAACTGGCGGTAGCCGGGTTCGTCGATAGAGATGGCGCCGGCCGCCGATGAGGCGGGCGATCCGCCGGCCAACTCGCCGAGACGCGCGATGGTACGGATGCGCCCGATGTTGGCATAGAGAATGGCGTCGCCGTCGGGCAGCAGCCGGGCAGCTTCCGGGCCGGCGCGTTGCCGCAGCGAGATCACCACGGCCAGTCCGGCGAG
>JBBSHD010000297.1:0-3374 GCA_038253455.1 Terriglobales bacterium
CGAGCGCAGAAGCTGTGAAATAACCCCAAGACCGAAAAAACGAACAACGCCAAGTTGTTGAATGGCAATAAGTTAGTAATTTGGAATTTTGATCGTTTAGGGTTATTTCACAGCTTCGCAGCCGAGGAACCTTTTGTTTCCTTTAAGGTGGTAGGAGCGTCAGCCTGAACAATGGATTCACCCGGGACTTCGAACTGGTTCTACGCGCAGCCTGCCTTTGATCTGCCTTCTAAACCAGGAAATCATCTCGAGTTTTACTTAAACCGAGCCTGTGGGGATTGGCGCTGTTCTCCCGGTGAAAGAATTGTTTCCCTTCGCCGTAAGAGTCAAAGGCAGGCTACGCGTAGAACCTGAGCGTCGATTCTTTTGAATCTGCGGCTGGGCCGGCTGTGCGGGCCGCGCATAGGAAACAAAAGGTTTCTCGGCTGCGCTCGGAATGACAATTCGCATAAAACGCATACTTCTGTTCTGCGGGACATACTACGCGTGCTTTTGTCCTGCAGGACACAACGCGTACTTCTGTCCCTGCAGGACCTAAAACGAGTACGTTTGTTCTGCAGGACATGCAAAATGTTCAGCAGGACATACAAAACTTGTTCTTAGCGCCTCCCCTTCCTACAGTTCGGCTTCGCGACGGGCGCTGTTGATCTGCTTTTCCATCTCGCGCAACTTAGGCTCGATGTTGTGAAGCTGTTTCTGGACGTTGATCATGGCCTTTTGCATGCCCACATTCACCGCCAGTTGGGCAACGTGTTCGATCTGCGGGCGCATGACCCGCACCTGATCGAGAATTTTGGCCACGTCCACGGAATTGATCACTTCGATTTCACGCATTTCGTCGCCGGGCAAAACCGACGATTCATGCTTGTGGCCTTCTGGAACTGTCATGGAAAGAGTCTGCTCCTTCTTGTTGCGGATGATGTTAACGCTGATCTTCCCGCCGGAAGAGTGCATGCTCAGGATGCGCCGCCAATCGTGGGGCTGAAGGACTTTCTCCTTGTCCACACCGACGATCACGTCGCCCGCCCGGAGGCCGGCAGCTTCACCCGCACTGCCTTTTTCCACCGAACGGACCAGGACTCCCTGGCCGTCTTTGGCGCCAAAGAACTCGCCCAACTGGCGGCTCAGGCTATCCACCATTACGCCGCTAAGCGACGATGAGCTGTGCATGATGATATCGAAATTCTGTTCCCCAATTTGGCCAGGGACACGAGGCGCACGCGGAGCGCGGGGCGCCACCGGGCTGCGAGGCGTTTCCGGCATGTCGGGCATATCGGGCATCTCCGGCATGTCGGGCATCTCCATCACCTCGCCGGGGGCCAGAAGGCCGCCTTCGCGCGGCGAAAATCCGCGGACCTTGAAGCGCATCTGGTTGGGGCGCGGCGCCAGGGCCACGGCCACGGTCATCGGCGAACCGTCGCGGCTGATGTCGAGCGTGATCTTGCGGCCCGCGGGAGTTTCACGAATCAGGCGCCGCAGTTGCTCTTCACCTTCGAGACGAGTGCCGTTAAATTGCAGGATTACGTCATGCTCCTTCAATCCCGCTTTTCCCGCGGGGGCATCCTGATCGACGCGGGTAATTTCCACGCCGCGCTCTTCCTTGAGCTTCAATGCGGAAACGCGCTCGGCGGTTACGTCGTCGATGTCAATTCCGAGATACGCGCCGCCACCGGCCACGTTCCACACCGCGGGAGCGGCCGATGAAGTTCGGCGGCGCTGGATCTGGACATTTTGCATCGCCGGCGCACCGGCCACCGCGCTCGAGGCGCCATTGGCCAGTGAAGGCGAGGCCGCCAACACCGCGGTCAGGCGGCCGGCGCCGATCGCTGCTGCGCCCATCAGCACCATCAAAACCAGGGCTTTCATCGCTTGCTTGTTCATTTTATGTCTCCTTATAAAAGTACGAATTTCCTGCCAGTGTCTGGACCAGTTATTTCTTGTTGCGCAAAATATCGATGTCCCCGGAGGTGGTGTGCATCCTCAGCGCCGGTCCGCCGCCGTTGAGATTGCCTTCGGCAAACACTTCCCGGGCGCCGAACCCGGGATTCCCACTGTTGATCCTGATCTCTTTGAAGTCAGAGTGGATATTGTGCCCGCGGCCTGAATTGATGGCGGCGCTCAGAGTGGTCCGCATTCCATCAGGCAGCGAGACGATGATGTCGCCGATCATGGTTTCCAGGCTGGAATCAGAGAAGCCGGCCTGGGGCCAGAGAAACTGGACCTCAATGGGACCAGCTGCGGTGCGCGCCTGCACTCCCTTGCCCAGCCGGGCCAGCCGGATTCCCCCGGACATGGTCCTCGCCAAAACTTTTCCGCCAGCCGAACCCAGGCGAATGGCGCCGCCCGCGCTTTCCATGGCAGCCTCGCCTCCCACGTCGCCAACTTCGATGTTGCCGCCGGCGGTAGATGCGCGGAGCGAGCCTTCGCAACTCTTGATCGTGATATTGCCGCCCGCGGTGTGCGCGCTTACGTTCTGGCGCCCGGTTCCGATGCCGATGTTGCCACCCGAGGTCTGCGCGTCCAGGATGCCACCCGAAGAAGCCACCTTGATATTGCCTCCGGCGCTGCGCAGGATGACTCCGGCTTGCGCGCTGCCAATTTCAATGTTCCCACCCAGGGTGGAGGCCGCGAGGTCCCCTCCGATGGCATCCATCTGCATGTCTCCGCCGGCGGTGTCGGCGTTGACCTTGCCGGCGATGTTATTGACCGCCACATTTCCGCCGAGGGTATCAATTCTGACCGTATCTGTGGCGCGGGGCACGCTGATGTTGAAATCCACGGAAAAATGGTCGAGCGAACGCGACCTGATATCACCTTCAAATAACACCACATCCGCGTGCCGGCTTACGCTGGCGCGGAACTTCTCGAAGTCCTGGCGCGCGGCGGCTTCCGATCCCTTGTGCACTCGCTTGGTGATCACCCAGGTAACTTCATTCTGGTTGCCGCCGTGAAGCACAACCGAACCCAGGCCGGAGTGAAGCCGTAAATTGCGCGCGGCGGGAACCGCGCCTTTCAACTCTTCCACCCACGTGGAGCCATCGCGATAAATTCTGCTGTGGGATTCCTGCTCCGAAGGCTCGGCATAAGCCACCGACGCCATCAGCAACAACCCCGTTAGTAAAGACTGTGAAATCCGTTTCAATGTGGCCTCAAGTTCTTTTATCTGATAAGTGCGAAATTTAATAAGTACGAATGAATCAGTGCGAAACATCATTTGCGTTCTTTATCGATCAGTTCATCAGTTTGCGTGTACATCTGCGCAATCAATCCATGTCCGGCAGCGAGCCGATCAAGCGCCGTGACTCGGACCGGATATAGGGGTTCTTGTCGCGGGATGCAAGGTCCTGCAGGGTCTGGCGCACGCTGCTGTCACC
>JBBSHD010000298.1:0-3362 GCA_038253455.1 Terriglobales bacterium
GCTGGCGCGATTGTTTTCGCGCTGAAGGGGGCATTGAAAGAAAATACTTTTCTTGAGGCTGCCCGCACTCCCAGAGAATTGTCATTCCGAGCGCGCAGCCGAGGAACTCTTTGTTTCCTTTAGGCGTTAGGAAAATCATCCTGATACTAAAACTCGCCGGGCCTTCGGATTGGCTCCACGCGAAGCCTGCCTTTGACTTCCCGCAAGGCAAAAGAAAAAGCCAAACCCAATCGCTAAACGGGATCAGGTTTGGCTGGTGGTTCGTACGCCGAGTTACTGCGGCAATCTCTGCCGGTCGCTGTCGCGCCCTGACAAAGCCACGGTAACCGGGCTCTGCAACCGGAAGGTCAAAGACGTTTCCGGACGCAAGCTGACGCGCTGGCCTTTGGTAACGGCGTTGACTCCGGTTCCGGCTGCTGCGCCGGCCCCGGCGCCGATTGCGGCGCCTCGTCCACCGCCTGCGAGACCGCCGATCAATGCTCCCAGTGCGGCTCCACCCGCGCCCTTGGCGACGGTGTTTTTTCCGCGAGCGTTGCCTTCACGGCTCCAAGTATCGGTTTCAATCGCGTAGGACTTGTTGCCGATGGTCAGCCGCGTCAACTGCAACGCGAGCTCTGAGCGACCGCTGAAGTGGGTTGAAGGCTTCACTGAAACTACGCGGCCTTCGACCGCACTCCGGCTCCCACCAAGGGTGCGGCCATCGGCCGAGATCGGTCCATCCAGGGTTCCGTGAAATACATCCCCGGGCTGGCTGGTGTCGGAATCAAGATTTTCTACGGTGCGGATAGCCAATTCCGTGCCCTCACGAATGGTGGCGCTGGTGGGCTCGGGCGGCGGCGGAGGAGTCGTCGGCGCTGGATTGTTGTTCTGCGGCATGTTGCTGGCTGTCCGCGGCGGCGGCGAAGAATTACGGTCGGTGCGCGGAGCTTCGCGGCGCGCGGGCGCGTTGCGATAAATCACCACCGGCCTGGGAGTCGTGGCCGGCGCCTGGGAAACCAGAGGAGCGGCTGCGACCGGCGCCATGGCCTGGTCGATGCCGAGATTATTGACCACCGCCTTGACTCCATCCACCTGGGAGGCGTCATTGGCGGCCGCGGTGCGCTCAAACTCAGAGTGTACGGTTCCGGCCAGGGTGACCGTTCCGGTGGACGAGCTTACGGAAACCTGTTTGGACGTAACGTTGCCGTCGGCCATGATCTTGTTCTGCACGTCGGTGGCGATCTGCGCATCGGTTTTTCCGGCCGGCACCGGCTGGCTGGTGCATCCGATCATCGAGGCCAGCCACAGGCACGAGATCAGGCTGAACGAAATCCACTGGAATTTACGACTCTTCATAGGGTTCTCCGGCTTAAAGGTTGAGATGGGTGCTCTCACTTAACTTAGATGCCGGAAAGAGGCCGCAGGGGTTCAATTATCGAGAATGAAGACCCCTGCAAAGTGGCTCGAATTGTTGCACTTCCGCCGCGCCTAGGGAGCGGGTGGAGCAGGCGGAGCTCCGCGGTCAAATATCGCGCCATCGATGGTGGGGTTGAACTGCACTTCATTGAGGGTGGCGGAACCGGCCACTTCGCCATTGCTGCTGAGTGAGCGCTTGAAAGCCATGGCCACGCCCTCGATGCGGCGAAAATCGGATAGATCGACCACGCGCTCGTTAGGACCGTCGGTAGTGACAATGCGAATCACGTGCCCGGTGCCAGGATCGACATACCATTTGGACGCGATATTTTCGACCTTGACTTCGAGCACCGAGGCATTCACGTCGCCGATTTTTTCCGCGCCGGTGACCGCAAAGCTGATGCTGGGATCGCCGGCATGCTGGGCGACATAAATGACGTCGCGCTTCATATCTTTCACCATGTCGGCTTTGCCCGATGCGGGCAGATCGCGCGCTTCTCCCGAGCCCATTTTCATGAACGAATTGTTGGCCGAGATGACCGTGATCATGTCTCCCATGGGACTCTTGATCTTCCGATACACCTTGTCGGGATAGACCACGACGGCGTCGGATTCAAGTGAAAGCTCGCCCTGCGGAGTATTGGCCAGGATGGTGGCTTTCTGGCGCACCGATCTAATTGACATCAGCTTGGCCTTGCCACCCAGGTCGGCGATGATCTTGGCTACCAGGGGCGCGGCGTCGCCGGGTGTAGCGGCGGCAGGCTGCGTCACGTTGGGGGTTGACGGCATCATGGGCGGCGGCTCAGCGGCGGCGCGCATGACCGGCGCCGGGGCTGTAGAGGTTGTGGCCGCACGCTGCTCCGTGCGCATCATGGGCGGTTCGCTCGCGGTGGTCTGCGGCGCCGGGGTACTGGCCGCAGGGGTCCGGGTCGCGGGAATCGGGGCAGCCGTCATCGGAGTGGCCGTTGCTGAAGGCGTGGTCAACGCGGTGGAAGGAGTTGGCGAACCTGGGTTCACGGCGGCCGCCGGAGGCGTGATCCTTGCGGCGGTCATAGGCGCCATCGATGAGGGCGGCGGGGTCGAAGCGGCAGTGGCTTTTGGAGGAGCAGAAGATACCGCGGGCGGAGTGATGCGTACCGCTTCGGTGGCCGGTGGCTTGGCGGGGTTAGGCGTCACCGCGGTGGCGGGTACCGGCATCATCGGGGTTGACGAGGCGGCCACGGTGGCCGGGGCCGGCGTGGCGGATGCCACCGGCGCGGTGTCGGGAATTGTGATGTCCACGGTCTTCACCGGGCCAAAGGTTGAGAGCGGCTTGTCGAAATCGGCGGCTTTGCCCACGACCAGCACCGCCAGTTTGCTGCGATCGACATACTTCGCGGCGGCTTTCGTTACATCGCCGGCGGTAACGGCATCGATCCCCGTGCGGTATTTTTCCAGAAAGTCAGCCGGATATCCGTAGAACTCGTAACGCATTCGCTGGCTCAGGACCTTATCTTTGGAATCGAAATTGAAGACGAATCCGCTCAGGATGGAATCTTTGGCCGACTTCAATTCAGCGTCGGTGATGGACTGCTTGTTGAGGTTATCGACCTCGTCGAACAATCCCTGGATGGCCTCAGCTGTGGTCTGGCTCTTGGTGCCCATGGAAAGGCGGAACAGCGCGGGATGATCGTAGCCGGTCCCCAGGCCGCCGCCGACTGCATAGGCGAGGCCTTTCTTGGATCGCAGGTTGGAAAAGAGACGAGAGGAAAAGCCACCGCCGAAGACCTCGTTCAACACCTCAATGGCGTAGTAGTCGGGATTTTTCTTGGTCGTGCCCAGGTACACCATGCGGATTGCGGATTGGTTGATGTCGTCCTTGGGCACAAAATAAATTCCCGGCTGGGGATCTTTGAATTCGATGGAGGCGTTCTGGAATTGCGGACCGCGCGGCAGGCCGCCGAAGGTCTTGCGTAGCAGGGCTTCTA
>JBBSHD010000299.1:0-3361 GCA_038253455.1 Terriglobales bacterium
ATCGGCGCGATTGCCGGAGTTTTGTATGCTCCCCGGCCGGGAAATGAAACCCGCGATCTCGTGGCTGAAAAAGTTGGACAGGGGCGCGACTACGTAAGCCAGAAAAGCAGCCAGGTTGCCGATCAGGCTTCGCAGCTCGGACGCCAGGTTGCCGACCAGGCTTCGCAGTACACCGATCGCACCAAAGAAGCCGTGCGCCAGAAGACCGACCAGATCAGCAACGTGGTCAAACAGCAGAAGGACCAGATCTCGGCCGCGGTCGATGCCGGAAAACAGGCGTATCGCGACACCACGAACCCCACTAACCCCAACCCCAACCCGGGCTTCCAGTCAAACCAGGGTTAAGCAAACCAGGGTTAAGCAACGTACCTGACACTGACTTTCGCCCACGGGCTAATCGCAGGAGAGCGCATCGATGGATAACACATACTTGATCATTTTCGTCGGACTGACCGCAGTGGCGGTGGTGATCCAAATGTGTATCCTGATCGCGCTCTTCATTACCGCCAAGAGAGCGACCGCGAAACTGGACGCGCTCATCGCCCAATTCAATGTGCGCGTGCTTCCGGTCATGGATAACCTGGGCAACCTCATTGTCGACCTCGGCCCCAAGGTCAGAGTCATTTCCACCAACCTGGTGGAGACGACCGAGACCATCAAGACCCAGGTCAGCAAGCTCAATGTAGCTCTCACCGAGATAACGGCGAAGGCGCAGAACCAGGTCGATCGCGCCGAACAACTGGTGTCGAACACCATCAACAAAGTGGAGAACACCGCCACGGTGCTGCAGAATGCCGTGCTCTCACCCGTCCACCAGGTGGCCGGAGTCATCAACGGGCTCACCGTCGGAGTCACCTCGTTGTTCAATAAGCGGCGCCGGCAGCCTCCCAACGGCTCGGGAGCTGACGACGAGCTCTTCATCTGAAGTGGTGTCAAAAATAAACGGAATTGCAGGGCACAACGGTTGTGCCCTTTTCTTTTGGCCTTTCCTGATTGCTCGCGAAATGCAACCCCATTGCCCGCGTGCGTAGTGTTGTTTCAATTTCGCCGAAATTTCGGCTCCCGGGTGACGATGCTCCGCCCGGCTGATATAGTTGGCAATCTGCTCATCCAAAAAATCGAAGGAAGTTGACATGCCGAAAAGCATAAACAAAGTCATTCTCATCGGAAACCTGGGAAAAGATCCCGAGCTCAAGTACACCAATAACGGCACTGCGGTTGCCAAGTTCAGCCTCGCCACCTCTGACCGCTTCAAAGACAAAGCCGGTGAATTTCAGGAGCGGACGGAGTGGCACAACATCGTCTGCTGGCAACGCACCGCGGAGATTGCCGCGGAATACCTTAAGAAGGGTGGCAAGGTGTATATCGAAGGCCGCCTGCACACAGAGTCCTGGGATGACAAGGAAACTGGGCAAAAGAAATATCGCACCGAGATCGTCTGCAACGACCTGATGCTGCTGGGAGGCCGCGGTGGTGAGAGCGCGCCTGACCATGATGGCGAGAGCGCGCCCCGCAGCAAGGGCTCATCGGAATCGCACGGACGAGGCGGGGCCGAGTCGATGCCGGCTACCGAGATTACCGACGACGATATTCCCTTTTAAGTTTTTTTCAATTGGCTTTTTTGTATTGAACCCGCGTCGATGTTTAACTTCGGGCACGGTGGGACTTCTGGGATTAAACCCGCCCGGCCCGGCCGCGGCTTGTCTGAACTGAAACCTATTCCCATGGATGACCAGGAATTTTCGCGTAATGCCGACACAGCGCTGGAACTTCTTCGCGCCAGCCTCTACAAAGCTGAAGAGACCGCGGAGATCGAAGCGGAGATGAACTCCGGCGCCCTGAAGATCAATTTCGAGGAGCCTCCCGGGACGTTCGTGATTTCTCCGAATGCGGCGGTGCAGCAAATCTGGATTTCGGCTCTTTCCACCAGCTTCAAGCTGGATTGGTCCGCCGGTGGCGATGAGTTCGTGCTATTGAAAACCGGCGAGGGCCTGAAGCCGCTGGTTTCGCGTCTCATCAACCAGCACCTCGGCGAAGAAGCTGTCCAGCTCACATAGCTCGGTTCCTGCGCCGGACCTGAGGTCTAGCGCTCCACGATGCGCTCCAGCTTGGTGAAAAAGTCCGGATAAGAGATTCCCACGCAGGCCGCGGAATCGATGGTGGTCTCCCCGTCGGCCCCCAGCGCGGCCACAGCAAATGCCATGGCGATGCGGTGATCTTCCGCCGAATGAATCACGGTTCCCTTCAACTTTTGTCTGCCGGGAACAAACATTCCGTCTTCAAACTCTTCGCAAGTGGCGCCCATGCGCCGCAGGTTGGCGACTACTTCGGCGATGCGGTCGCTCTCTTTAAACCGCAGCTCGCGCGCGTCGCGGATCTCGATTCCTTCTTCGGTGTAAGGAGCGATGGCCGCCAGTACCGGCAGCTCATCGATGAGGGCCGCGGAACGCGCGCCGCTGATTTTGATTCCCAGCAGCCTGCCCGGTTCAATCTTGAGCGTGCCGCGGAGCTCGCCCTGGTGGTCCTCGACCTGGATCATGGTGATGCGTGCTCCTATGCCGCTGAGAACATCGAGGAACGCTGACCGCGTGGGGTTCAGTAGCACTTCTTCCACGATCAGGCTGGATTGCGGCAGGATGACCGCGGCCGCCAGAAAAAATGCCGCCGAAGATATGTCCCCGGGAATATCGGTGGTGATGGCGGTCAGTGGCTGGCCGCCGGCGATGCTGACGCGGTTGCGGCCGCGCTCGATGCGGGCGCCGAACGCCTCCAGCGCAAGCTCGCCGTGATCGCGGGTACTCGACGGCTCTTCGATGGTGGTTTCACCCGAAGCCAGCAGGCCGGCAAATAGCAGGCAAGTCTTTACCTGGGCGCTGGCAATGGGAATCTTGTAGTCGATTCCGTGCAGCGCGCTTCCCTCGATGAAAATGGGCGGCAGATTTCCGGCGGCGGAGATACGCGCGCCCATCCAGGTAAGCGGTTCGATCACGCGCGCCATGGGACGCCGCGACAACGACTCATCCCCCGCCAGCCGGCAAGAAAAGTTCTGCGCCGCCAGAATTCCCGCCAGCATGCGCATCGTCGATCCGGAGTTCCCGCAATCAAGTTCCGCTTTGGGCGGTTCAAGCTGGGGTCCGCGGCCCGCGATGGTGACGGTGGTTCCCTCCTGCTGGATTTCCACCCCCAGCGCGCGCAGGCAGACGAGAGTACTGGCACAATCCGCGCCAGGCGAAAAATTGCGCAGAGTGGATACGCCGCTGGCGAGTGCCGCCAGCATGGCGTAGCGGTGGCTGATTGATTTATCGCCCGGCAGACGTACCAAGCCCGCCACCTTGACCGCCGGTCTTATGGTGAATGATGG
>JBBSHD010000300.1:0-3272 GCA_038253455.1 Terriglobales bacterium
ACGGTGTTTCTGGTAAAATGGGCGGGCGTTTGTGACCCTACAGTACCTCGACAGTTAATTGACTAAGGCTTTTATTTCTTATATAGTTAGCTTACATAAGAGGGCCCAGGTTTCCCATCAATTAATCCAAGTCTGAGGTGTTCAATGCGTAGAGGTCTGACCTGCATTTTGGCGGCCGTATTTATGGCTGCCAGCGTAGGGGCGGCTCCCGTCACCAACCACCAGAATTTTAACGATTCCCGAACTAAAGCCGAGGTTCTTACTCAAACGCCCGGCCTGAAACCGAAAACCAGCCTTTTCAAATCGAAAACGTCACAGATCGCCGACGCCATCGCCAAAGCAGCCTCCAAGCCTGCCTACCAGCTTGGCCTGTCCAGTTGGTACGGACGCCAGTTCCACGGCAAGAAGACCGCCAGCGGCGAGCCTTTTGATATGTACCAGTTCACCGCCGCCCACCGCAACCTGCCCCTGGGCACATGGCTGAAGGTCACCAACGTGAAAAACGGCAAATGGGTCGTGGTTCGCGTCAATGACCGCGGACCGGTTCCCCAAAGCCGCATCCTCGACCTTTCCTACGGGGCCGCCCAGATGCTGAAGTTCGGAAACGCCGGCGTGACCCGGGTCCGGCTTGATGTGATGAAGGAAGCCGGCGCCAGGGCCATCGCCGACAATGTCGCGGTTGTCGCGGCAATGCCCTAACTTTACCGTCGCCCCTGAATAAGCGTCATCGAAAAGGTGGACCCAGCCTGTGGCCGTCGCCGACCTGCGAAAGCACCTGATCGTCGCCTTGGACGTGGCGACGGCCGCCCAGGCGCAGCATTTTGTCTCCCAGATCGGGGACGCTGCGGCCTGGTACAAGGTAGGTTTACAACTCTTTACCGCCGAGGGACCCGGAATCGTTCGCGATCTGGTTTCCTCGGGCCGTAAAGTCTTCCTCGACCTCAAGTTCAACGATATCCCCAACACCATGGCAGCCGCCGCAGCTTCGGCCGCGGCCCTCAACGTCGGCATGTTTACCGTGCACGCCAGCGCCGGCTTTGCAGGCCTGAAAGCCGCCGCCGATGCCGCCAAAGCTTCCCCGGCCAATCCCACGGTCCTGGCCGTGACCGTGCTCACCAGCATGGATTCCGGCGACCTCGCCGAAATCGGCGTCTCCGGTCCCGTATCCCAACAAGTGATGAAGATGGCGGACCTGGCTCACCGCGCCGGCTGTACCGGCCTGGTCGCCTCGTCGCACGAGCTAAAAGCCTTACGCGAGAAGTATCCCGACGCCGGCGGACCCAAGTCCGTGACCATCGTCGTTCCTGGGATACGCCCTGCGGGATCCGACCGCGGCGATCAGTCGCGGACAGGCACTCCCGGGAAAACCATTGCCGCGGGCGCAAGTTGCATCGTGGTGGGCAGGCCGATCACCCAGGCGGCAAACCCTGCCCAGGCGGTGGATGATATTTTGCGGGAAATTGAATCCGCGATCGCCTAAACCGCGCCGGCTAACCCGAAAACCTACAGCCGCTCGTAAAACTCACAGGCAGAGCACGAGATATAAACTCCGCCGCCCACCCCGCGCTCGCGGTCTTTCACCCGCTTGACGATGCGAGTGGGCTTGCCGCACTTGGGGCAGTCAGTGCTCTTGGAGGTGTCCATTACCTTCTGGCGGTCGCCGGTCTTGGCAATCTTTGCCATATTTGTAGCTCCTTGTGCCAGAAGAGAATTTGCTGGCGGAAATGTTTGTGACAGCAAACTCGCAGTTCAATCGCAGCGGAAGTTCACTAGCAGTCTGTTTAATTTTATACCACTCTCCCGGGACTGTCGCGATGCAGCAGAAAAGGTCAGACAAGCGGCGCCTCCGTTAAGGAGTTGTCATTTCGAGCGAGAAGCCGAGGAACCCTTTGTTACCCGTGCCGCGGCAAGAATCAGTGGTTGCCGTTACGCCAAGCCTGCCGTTAACTTCTTCCGCCTAAAAGCAAATTCAAGAGCAGAAGAAAACGCGAGTTCCTTCGCTCAAACAAGAAGCAAGAGCTCGCTCCAGGATGACAAGGTTTAGGGAATGTTCGCTCGCCAGGAGTGACTTATGCAACTTCTTGAGGTCGGCGCGGTTGAGGTCAAACCCCGCTGCCCCTGCTCCGCTCGCAGCTTAGCGGCGGCGGGTTGCGTTCTTCCCACCCGATAGACGCACATTCCGCTCTGCTGTTACACTTGCGCCCCGTGCCCGGTGCGCGGCGCTTCGCCCCGCTTGCATGCGGCCTCCGCGCAAACTGAAACGAGATATGAATGGCGCTTAAGTTCAAAGGAGTCGATTTCATCGAGTTCGATTCCCTGCTCTCTGAAGACGAGCTGCTCATCCGCGACAACACCCGCAAGTTCATCGAAGACAACCTCATCCCCATCATCGAAAGCTGCAACCGTGATGGCCGCTTCCCCCGCGAGCTGGTGCTGCCCATGGGCGAGCTGGGCTTCTTCGGCGCCAGCCTCAAGGGGTATGGCTGCGCCGGCATGGGCAACGTCGAATACGGCCTGTTGACCCAGGAGCTGGAACGCGGCGACAGCGGCGTGCGCTCGTTCGTCTCCGTGCAATCCGGCTTGTGCATGTATCCCATCTACGAGTTTGGCAGCGACGAGCAGAAAGACCGCTGGCTGCCCGGCATGCGCAAGGGCGAAATACTGGGCTGCTTCGGGCTCACCGAGCCTGATTTCGGCTCCAACCCCGGCGGCATGCGCACCCGCGCCAAAAAAGTTGGCGATGAGTATGTGCTCAACGGCGAGAAGATGTGGATCACCTCCGGCAGCATCGCCGACCTCGCCATCATCTGGGCCAAGGTCGAAGATGAGGATGACAACGTCCGTGGGTTCATCGTCGAAACCGATCGACCGGGCTTCCGCGCCACCGACGTGCACGGCAAGTGGTCGTTGCGCGCCTCCGTCACCTCGGGGCTGTCGCTGCAGGATGTGCATATCCCCGCAAGCAATCTTCTTCCCCAATCGGGCGGCTTGAAATCTCCCCTGATGTGTCTCAACCAGGCCCGATACGGCATTGCCTGGGGAGCGATTGGGGCGGCCATGGCGTGCTATGACACCGCGCTGCAATATGCGCAGGTGCGCAAGCAGTTCCGCGACCAGCCCATCGCATCGCACCAGCTGGTGCAGGAAAAACTGGTGTGGATGATCACCGAGATCACCAAGGCGCAGTTGCTGGCGCTGCAGGTCGGCCGGCTCAAAGACCAGGGCAAGGTTGCGCACCAGCATATCTCCATGGCCAAGCGCAATAATGTCTG
>JBBSHD010000301.1:0-3264 GCA_038253455.1 Terriglobales bacterium
AGTTCCTCGGCTTCCGCTCGGAATGACAATTCATATAAAACGCCTACTTCTGTACCGAAGGACATAAGACGCGTACTTCTGTACCAGAGGACATAGAACGTATACTTCTATCCGGTAGCGACTTATGATTTGCCGCGCCTGCTTGCCTTCATCTATATTTTCAGGTGCATGTACGAAGAATTTGAAGTGATGGATCGCTGGACCCGCCGGGAGGTGCATTGCGCCTACCAGGCGGTCATTGTCGCGATTGCCACGCGCCACGCCGATGCGGTTGACATCAAATTTCTGGTAGACGACCGTCCGGTATGGATCGCGCTACCGCATCCCGCGTGGGTGGAACATAAGAAGCGCTCCGGACAAACCATTACCGATCCCCTGGCCATCCAGATCGCGGGACGCTTTCTCAAGACAGCCATCGAATCGGGCCTCGAAAATGGCCGCGAGATGTACACCCTCACCGTGGAAGAAACCCTGCGGCACCTCGATGAAGTGCGCAGCGAAGCTACCGCCGCGCCACTCGCCAGAAAGTAAACCCCTCTTCATCGCTTGTTTATGCATGGGCCGCTCATCTATTAGTGCGCCATGCAGTCAGGCGCGGAACCCAGCGCGGGACGCCGGCACAATATTCGTGGTATTCCTCCGCAAAAGTATTTCGCAGCGTCGGCTCTTCGTAGACGAGTACCCACAGATGGAATCCGAGCCACCCGGCCGCCGCATATTCCAGGAGACGCGGATTGCGAAAGACGAATGCCTGGCCCAGTACAACCGCAATTACCGCCACATACATTGGGTTACGCACGTAGCGATACAACCCTTTAACCAGGTGTCGGGGAGGCGCGACCGGCGCCGGGGTTCCCTTGCCTTCCCTGACGAAGCGGGCAAAGGTTTCCAGCAAGACCGCAATGCCGCAGATAATCAGGAGCAATCCTGCGGCCTGAAAGATTACTGACCCGAAAATTGGCGCACCCGGGCGCCAATGAGAAATCCGCCAGGGTACGAATCCGGCTATGGTTCCCGGCGCAATCACAAAGAAAAGCGCGGAACCCAGGGCCGCGGACGCTTGCCTCATGTCATTTTCCTCTTCCCATTATGCTCTGGGTCCGCCGCGCCGCCGGTGACCCGCCGACTGCTGGCGGAGACTGCTGACTGGAAAAGCCGCTGGTTTTGATGCAGAATAGATGTCCCAGTTCCCCCGCCCGGCCGGTCACTTCCTATGTCACAAGCCATCGCTGCTGTATCGCTCGACGATATTTTGAAGGGTGAAAAAATCCATTGCAACCTGCGCACCGCCGTCCTGGTGGAACATGCGATCCGGCGCGGTGAAGGCAAGATGGCCGCTAACGGCGCCCTGGTTGCGGTCACCGGGGAGCGCACTGGGCGCTCCGCCAAAGACAAGTACAGCGTCGAAGATGATATGACCGCCGGCAAGATCGCCTGGGGACCGTTCAACCAGCCGTTTCCTCCGGACAAGTTCGACGCTCTTTACGATCGGGTTCTGGCCTACCTGGCGGGACGCGAGTTGTTCGTGCAGGACCTGTTTGCCGGCGCCGATCCCAACTACCAGCTTCCCCTCAGGGTGGTGAATGAATACGCGTGGCATAACCTTTTTGTGCGGCAATTGTTCGTGCGCCCCAACGCCGAGGAGCTGAAGACCCACAAGCCCAAATTCGTGGTGATTGCGGCGCCCGAATTCGAGGCGGTTCCGGAACGCGACGGCACCAAATCCAAGGTCTTCATTATCGTAAATTTTAGCCGCGGCATCGTGCTCATCGGGGGCACCAGGTATGCCGGCGAGATGAAGAAATGCATCTTTGGCGTCCTCAACTTCCTGCTGCCCCCGCGTGACGTGTTTCCCATGCACTGCTCCGCCAACGTCGGCTCGGACCGCATCACGGCTTTGTTCTTCGGCCTTTCCGGCACCGGCAAGACGACGCTGTCAGCTGATCCCGCGCGCCGCCTGATCGGTGACGACGAGCATGGCTGGAGCCCGGCCGGCATCTTCAACTTCGAAGGCGGCTGCTACGCCAAATGCATTCGCCTGTCGCAGGGCAATGAGCCGCAAATATGGAACGCGTTGCGTTTCGGCTCGGTGCTGGAAAATGTGGTGCTCGATCCTTATACCCACGAGCCCGATTACGACGATGACTCGCTGACCGAGAACACCCGCGCCGCTTACCCGGTGGATTTCATCGACAAGGCGGTGATTCCCGGGGTAGGCGCCCACCCGCGCAACATCGTCTTGCTCACCGCGGATGCGTTTGGGGTGCTGCCACCCATCTCCAGGCTCACCACCGAGCAGGCGATGTATCACTTTTTGTCCGGCTACACCGCCAAGGTTGCGGGCACGGAGGCAGGCGTGGGCAAAGATCCTGAAGCGACGTTTTCCACATGTTTTGGCGCGCCCTTTATGCCGCTCTATCCCAAGGTCTATGCGGAAATGCTGGGCCGAAGACTGCGGCAGCATGGGGCCCAGTGCTGGCTGGTCAATACGGGATGGCAGGGCGGTCCGTTTGGCATGGGCAAGCGCATGCCCCTGCCATACACCCGGTTTATGGTGCGGGCGGCGATCGAAGGCAAGCTGGAAAAAGTGGAATTTGAAATCGAGCCGGCTTTCGGGTTCAGCATCCCCAAGAGCTGTCCCGACGTGCCTTCGGAATTGTTGACCCCGCGCAATTCGTGGAACGAGCCCGCGGCCTATGACCGCATGGCCGCCGAATTGAAAAAGAAATTTGCGGACAACTTCAAGAAGTTCGATGTCTCTGAGGAGATTCGCAACGCCGGGCCGGCCTCGCCCGCGTAAATGTTTTCCCGCAAGATCCAGGTGCGCTACGAAGTGGCAGGAACCAGCGAGCCCTGCCCGCTGAAATGGCTCGACAGCTTTGCCATGCGCAACTTCACTAACAGTTCAATTTTCGACGACACCCTTCCCCTCCAGGATGGAATGATCGAGGTGGGCTCGCGGGTGCCGATCGCAGAGCTCAATCGCGCAATGGACGACTGGTTTCGCAGAAAAGGCTATCTGCCCGCGGGCGCGGTGCTGGCGGTCACCGAGATAGGTTCGCCCGCCACTCCACTTCAGTTAAAATAAACACTCGCGCTGCCTTGACCCAAGGAAAAGCATTCATCCTCGCCGTTGAGCCTGCCTCGGAATTTGTGCCGCCGTTATTACGATTGGAGATAGTGTTCATCTATGTCGATCCCTGCCACCCAAATGCGTCCCGGAATGATCATCAAGCATAACAACGAGCTGCACAGCGTTTTCAG
>JBBSHD010000302.1:0-3227 GCA_038253455.1 Terriglobales bacterium
AGTTCGCCAAGCGCAATACCCTCATGTTCAACGGCTATGCCGATCAGGTGGCGTCACTCTACACCGGCATGGACTTGAAAAAAGACTTCTAGCCCATGTCGCGCCGAAACCTCGTCATCTTGAAAATAGCGGTGTTCAGCTCCAGCCTCTTTACTGTGGTCACGCTGGTGGGCGAATATCTCACCCACCATCTCTCCGCTGACCCGGTCGCGGAAATTACCGCCGCCACCGGTTCTTCCGCCCTGATGTTCCTGATGCTCACGCTGGCCATCACCCCGGTACGCAAGTTTACCGGCTGGCAGTGGCTTATTCGCTTTCGGCGCATGCTGGGACTCTTTGCCTTTTTTTATGCCAGCCTGCACCTGCTCACCTTCCTGTGGTTTGATAAGAATTTTGTGGCGCGGGATATTTGGAAAGATATCTTCAAACGGCCATTCATTACCGCCGGATTTATCGCCTGGATATTGATGCTCCCCCTGGCCCTGACTTCAACCCAGTGGGCGATCGGCAAGATGGGTGGGAAGCGCTGGCAGGCGTTGCATCGCCTGATTTATTTCAGCGCCATTGCCGGGGTCGTGCATTTCTACTGGCTGGTAAAAAAAGACGTCACCGAACCGGTGGAATACGCTGTCCTGCTGGCGGCATTATTGCTGGCGCGCGTGTACTTTTGGAAACGGCCCTCCCGGCCATCCGCGGCCAAGGGGCCTCCGCTGCAGAAAATCTGAGCAGCGTTTATTCCAGCTTTGCCACTTTCGAATCCAGTTCCTGAAGCGCCCGGTTCAGCATTTCCGCGTGGCGCGGATTCTGGCTGGCCTCGATCTGTTGCACTACCGAAGCCCGCGCCAGCAGTAAGAGTTCTCTTTCTCGCTTCTTGCTGGCCTCATCTGCATTGAGTTGTGCGCCCTCGCGGGCTTTGGCCCGGTCCTCGGCCGCCTCTTCCTGTTGCGACTCGATGGACTTGCTCTCCCAGCCCCGCGCCATTACCGGGTCACCCGCGGCCGGAAAGGCGATGGTTTGTTCATGTTCCCCTGCTGTCCTGATCTCATGCTTACAATGTTACAGCCTTCAAGGACGGGAGCGAGCGAAAGTTCAGAGGCGCATATTGCCGCCCGTGATGCCCACGCTGGATAAGAGGTCGTGCGCAGGAATGTTTTTCTTGACCCGGCCCCTGATTTGTCGTTCCCCATTTTTCTTGCTCTCCTCACCCGGAGTAGGCACATAAGCTAGAATTGCCCTCTGAAATAAGACCCACTTTAAAAATAGAGGTCCAAAGAGTTATGTCCAAGATCCGTTGCGCCTTAGGCTGGGCTTTATTAGCGCTGGCAGCACTTCCCCTGGCCGCGCAAACGCGCCGCGCCATCACTGAAAAAGATATCTTCGCCTTCACCTGGATTGCCGATCCGCAGATTTCTCCGGATGGCGCCCAAGTGGTGTTCGTGAAGGTCACCGCCAGCGAGAAGAACGATAACTACGAGACCTCACTGTGGAAGGCGCCTGCCGGCGGTGGCGCCGAGCCCGAGCAGCTCACCAACGGGCCCAATGACACCAGCCCGCGCTGGTCTCCCGATGGCAGGCAGCTTGCCTTCGTGCGCAGCGTGAAGAAAGACAACAAGCCGCAGCCCCCGCAGATTTATCTCCTGAGTTTTTCCGGTGGGGAACCTCGTACCCTGACCAGCATGGCCAAAGGCGCTTCCTCGCCGGTATGGTCGCCCGACGGTTCGAAGATTGCATTCCAAAGCAACGCCTCGGCCCAGGATATTGCCGCGCACGATTCCGCCGAAACTGCCCCCGCCGCCAGCGCAGGCAAAACCCAGCCGCACAAGTCCGATGTCCGCATCATCACCCGCGCGGTGTACCGGTTCAACGGCACCGGCTACCTCGACCCCGCGCGCCCCCGTCACATCTGGGTCATCTCAGCGGCCCCCGCGGACGGCGCCAGCGCCCACCCCTCACAACTCACCACCGGCGCGTTCTCTGAGGGGGACATCACCTGGGCCCCCGACGGCTCCCGTATCTATTTTCTTTCCAACCGGGTGGTCGAAGATTATTACGAGCTTCCCCACAATGAGATTTATTCCGTGCCCGCCACCGGCGGCGCCACCGCGAAAGTGGCCGCAATCGACGGCTCCATCGGCGACCTGGCGGTCAGCCGCGACGGCGCGCGCATCGCCTTTACCGGGTCGCTCAATCAGCCGGTGCACTCCTATAACCAGCCCGATCTTTTTGTCGCCGCCACCGCCGGCGGCCCTGCCAGAAACCTCACCAAAGACTACGACTACGACATCGCATCAGGCCTCTCCGGCGACCAGCACGCTCCCCGCGGCGGCGCCAGCTCCCGGCCGGTGTGGAGCGCCGACGGCCGCAGCATCCTCGTCGATAGCTCGAAGGAAGGCCGGGATAATCTCATCCGCGTCAATGCCGATACCGCAGAAGTCACCGAATTCACCACCGGCGACCACGAGGTCATGGCATTCACGGCCACCCCCGACGCATCCAAAATCGTCGCCCTGCTTTCAACCCCCACCAATATCGGCGACCTCTTTGCGGTCGACGCCGCCGGCGCCATGCGGCCCATCACCCACGTCAACCAGAAACTCTTCAGCCAGTTGAACCTGACCGAGCCCGAGGAGCTTTGGTACAAAAGCATCGATGGCAAGAAAATTCAGGCTTGGATCCAGAAGCCGCCCAACTATAACCCGCGCAAGAAGTATCCCCTCATCCTCAATATCCACGGCGGGCCCCACGGCGCCTATGGATACACCTTCGACCACGAGTTTCAGTGGATGGCGGCGCAGGGCTACATCGTGCTCTATCCCAACCCGCGCGGTAGCACCAGTTATGGGCAAGATTTCGGCAACATCATCCAGTACCACTATCCCGGCGATGATTACAAAGATCTCATGGCGGGTGTGGACACGCTGGTCGCCCGCGGCATCGTTGATCCCGCCAAACTGGGAGTGACTGGAGGCAGCGGCGGCGGGCTGCTCACCAACTGGGTCATCACTCAGACCACCCGTTTTGCCGCCGCCGTCTCGCAGCGCGACATCGCCGACTGGTCGTCATTCTGGTACACCGCTGACTTCACTCTATTTCAGCCCACGTGGTTCAAGGCGGCGCCCTGGCAGGACCGGGCCGATTTTGCCGCGCGCTCGCCCATTACATACATCGAAAAAGTCTCCACGCCGCTGATGCTGATACTGGGCGACGCCGACTATCGCACCCCGCCC
>JBBSHD010000303.1:0-3225 GCA_038253455.1 Terriglobales bacterium
AACCCGGCGAGGGTATTGTTCATGGAGCGGTTGCCACGAAGAATGGGCGAATCTCCGATTACGATGATCCCGTCCAGTTGCTGGCTGAGCAAAGAATTATCAGCGGCAACGTTGGGCCCTGCTCGCTGGCCCAGAACGAAGGCAATCCCGTAGCCGTTTTTGTAAACATGATTTCTCTGGATCAAGGCATTACGGGAGGCCCGCACCAGGATGGCGAGGGCTTGGTTGTGGTCGACTTCGTTGTTCTCGATCACAGCGCCGTCGGTGGAATCGGCAGTGACACCTATCCCAGATCCATTGCGGATTCGGTTTTCGCGCACCACCGCGCCTTGGCCAATCAGATACACCGCGGTGTCCCGCGCCTTCACGAAATCATTGTTTTCAACCAGCGCCGGAACGTTCCCCAGCACCAGCGAGATGCGGTCGCCGTCGAAACTATTGCCCTTGACTTCAAACTTTGAGTTTTGCGGAAAATTCAACTCGCTACGGCGCACCGCCCAAATCGCAGCCTCCTTGTTCGCGCTGAAGTTATTGGAGCGAACGCTCGCCTGGGGCCCCGGCGTGGCCAGCCAGATTCCGATCCTGTTCCCATTGAAGGTGGAGTTCTCGACGACCAGATACTTTATGCCCTCGGCCACATAGAGCCCCACGTCACAGTTGTCCGTCTTGAGGTTCAAGACGCGAAGGCCTTCAGCCCGCACCAGGACCGCCTGCTCCGGGGCATTGTTGATCTGTATGTTGCTGATGGCGGAATTAGGAGCGCTGACATCGAACACCGGTCCGAAACCGATTCCGGCGGCATCGATTTCAGGCTTGGCGCCGGCTGCTTCGACAATAATGCCCAACGGGTTTACCAGCGGAGGCAGAGGGCTCTGCAGCACGACGCGGTTGGCGCGAAAGATAATCCGCGCGCGCTGGTTTGCGGAATCAGCGGCAAAGATTGCTTCACGCAAGCTCCCCGTCCCGCGATCGGCGTTGCTTGTAACCTGGAACTCCTGAGCGGCGCGTAACTCCGGCGAAAGCGGCCGGCGCGTGGCCACCCAGTGCTGTAACAAGGCGAGAAGCCCGAGAAGAACCACAGCCCCGATCGCAATGCGATTGCGAAGATTACCCAGCATTTCGCCTTCCTGCCGAAGATTTTTGCAGAACGAATACTTTATGCCAGGACTGGCGCACCAGCCGGCGGCCAAGAATCGCATCCACCGGCAGTGAAAGTGCGGTGACCGCTGCCAGTCCGCCGATGGCCAGGGCCTTTGGCAACCTGGAGTAATACGGCAAAAACCTTGTCTTCAGCGGCATCGGGTCAACGCCAGTAATGGCTTCGATGGTCAAACCGCAGTCCACGAATAACTTCTGATAGGTCTGGCAGGTGCGTGCGGTGAAGATCGGGCTGTCGCAGCGTGCGCTGTGCTGCGAGGGCGCCGCCTCGATCAGCACCATGCGTCCATCATCGGCAAGCAGGGCTGTGAGTCGCCGCAAAGCTTCCTGCAACTGGCCCCTCTCGAGAATATGCTGGAGAACAGTGACTCCGAGGATGAATTGGTAGCGATGACCTGTTTCCAGAGTGGCCAGGTCGCTGGTAACGAACTGGCATCGATCAGACACGCCGGGAACGTTTGCTCGACGTGAGGCCTCAAGCACCATGGTGGGGCTGATATCGACGCCAGTCACGTAAGCGCCCCGGGCAGCCATGGCACGACTCCACCTTCCGACTCCGCAGCCAATGTCTAATACCTGCTTGTCCGCCAGCTTATTGAGCCATGGCCGAAGAGCCAGGCGCTGGGTGAGCTGAATGGCGCGATTATAAAATTCCGGCATGCCATATGAGCAGACTGCCGCCAAGCCATCGCCGGCGGTGGCGAAGCGGCGAGCGCGATCTTCCCAATAACCGGCGGAGGGACCGGCTTCCGGCATCGAGAATCCAATGTCGTGGTTCAACATTTAAATCGCCTGCCCTCGCTTGGCCATGCCATTCGCCTTGTAGTGCCGGCGAAATGAATCCTCATCCTGGAAGTGATCGGCTAAAAGGCGGCGGCCCCAGAGGCGTACGCTAAGCCAGTTCGCATACCCCACAGTGCACGGCACAATTTGGGCCAGCGCATAGAAGAAATAGAGGGGCGCCACCGGTAATAAATACGCTCGCTCGCGCCGGGGAACCGCTCCGAACAGTGCAAGGAAGGCGAGCAGGGTGTACTTGACAAACGCTGCCAGAAAATAAACCGGCTCCGCGGCCTTCCAGTCTGGAACCACTCCAAAGCCGAACAAAATGTCCAGACCCTTAGCCAAACTGAGGGACAAAATAACCAGTGCGACAATCTTCACAGGATGCAACAGCAGGCAGAAGGCGCCCATGTAAACAAGGAATTGGTAGGCCGCGCTCAAGCGCCTGCGAGCAGCGCGCCGTACCTCGGTGAAATGTTCCAGGTACACCTTGATCAAGCCAAATGCCCAGCCCACGCGCTGGGAAAACCAGCCGCTCCATGTTCGTTTGCCTTCGGTATCAACCACCAGGCGGGAGTCGTAATAGATATCTTCTCCGGCGCCCAGCAAAATCAGGGAGTTTTCCAAATCTTCGGCATACACCGATAGTGAATGCTGCTTGAAAATGGCTTCCAGCGCGCTACGGCGGTAAATTGACACACCGGAATTGATTGCATGGTCGGCGAGGCTCATGCGGCCCAGCGAGAAGGCCATGCAATATTCGAGTCCCTGTAAACGCGCCAGAAAGCCATCCTGCCGAATGGCGATGCGGGGACAGAGCGCTGCCATGCCGCTCTGCTGGAACTCAAAGATAACGTTTTCCAAGTGGGAGAGTTCGTCGGTGCGGGAATCGCGGATACTAATGTCGGGGTCGATCACCAACACAGTTTGGATTTCCGGTGGAAGCGATTGCAAAAGGCGGCAAATGGCGCCCGGCTTCTTGCGGTTCTCATTGCCTTCGAGACAACGCCATCCTGATTGACGGATTCGGCGAAAGGTATTGTCAGTGGAGCCGTCGTCGATGATCCAGATCCGATCGCGATAGGCTTCCATCGCCTCCAGGAAAGCATCGATTTCATCTTCCGCGTTGTGGACGGAAACCATGATGGCGTAAGGACGCAGATGGAGGCGCTTCTGGTAATCGGTGTAGTGGCCGAGGTCGAGCGCGATGGAGGTGCCCGCCATGCTGGTGGGTCCTTCAATCGATGCGTTGACCCGGCGCAGATACAAGCGCAGGATCAGGTC
>JBBSHD010000304.1:0-3206 GCA_038253455.1 Terriglobales bacterium
GCACGCCTTCGCCCGAAACGTCGCGGGTGATGGAAGGGTTCTCGTCCTTGCGGCCGATCTTGTCGACCTCATCGATATAGATGATTCCAGTCTGGGTGCGGCCCACGTCGCCATCCGCCGCCTGCAGCAGCTTGAGGATGATGTTTTCCACGTCCTCACCGACGTAGCCCGCCTCGGTCAGGGTAGTGGCGTCCACGATGGCAAAGGGGACATCCAGCATGCGCGCCAGGGTCTGCGCCAGCAGCGTCTTGCCGGTCCCGGTGGGGCCGATCAGCAGGATGTTTGACTTGTTGAGTTCCACTTCGCCGTTGCGCTGCCGGTTCATCTGGATGCGCTTGTAATGGTTGTAAACCGCCACCGCCAGCTTCTTCTTGGTCTGGTCCTGGCCGATCACATATTCGTCGAGGAAGGTCTTCACTTCCTGCGGCTTGGGAAGCTGGTTGGGAGCGGCCGCGGCATGCGCCTCTGAGCGGTCGTCCTCCAGAATGGAATTGCATACCGCCACGCACTCGTCGCAGATATAAGCCCGGGGATAATCGCTGGGCGAGGAGATCAGCTTGGCCACCGCGTCCTGCGATTTGTGGCAAAAGGAACAGCGCAAGGCGTCGTCAGAACCAGTGCGAGGTTTCATGTTGACTCCTTAATACTCCACTTCCTTCAGTGGCGGGCCCAGGACCGTTCCCGGCGCGTTATTTCTTGTGCTTGAAGATGATGTCATCCACGATGCCGTAGTCTTTCCCCTGTTCGGCATTCATGATGAAGTCACGCTCGACATCACGTTCAATTTTATCTAATTTCTGCCCCGTGTGCCGGGCCAGAATTTGATTGGTAATTTCCCGCATGCGCAGGATCTCACGCGCGTGAATGTCAATATCGGTGGCCTGTCCGGAGAGGCCGCCCATCGAAGGCTGGTGGATGAGAATGCGCGCGTTGGGCAGCGCGAACCGCTTGTTGGGCGCACCCGCGCACAGCAGCAGCGCGCCCATGCTGGCCGCCTGGCCGATGCAAATGGTCATCACCTGGGGCCGCACAAACTGCATGGTGTCATAGATGGCCATGCCCGAAGTGATGGAGCCGCCGGGCGAGTTGATGTAAAGCTGAATGTCCTTGTCAGGGTCTTCGGCTTCGAGAAAAAGCATCTGCGCGATCACCAGGTTGGCGATGACGTCGTCGATCTCGGTGCCGATGAAAATGATGTTATCGCGCAACAGCCGGGAATAGATGTCGTAGGCGCGCTCCCCACGGCTCGTTTGCTCCACCACCATTGGTACCAGTGCCATTCACAGTCCTTTCACATTGCACAAACTTACATGTATTGCCGGGAAAGTTTAAGAGGAGAAAAAACGCCAGTTAAGCCGGCCGGCGATAGAGAAAGTCGAGTGTCTTCTCGTTGCGGATTCTTTCTCGCAGTCTATCCAGCGCCCCATCGCGTGTCAATCGCGCGCGGATGGCCTCGGGCGTCACCTGGCTCTGCACCGCGAGCATGTCCACTTCGCGGTTAAGTTCTTCATCGGTGACCTCAATTGTTTCGGTCTCCGCGATCTTATCCAGCAGCAGGGTGGAGCGCACTTCGCGCACCGCCGGCTCCCGCTGGGCGTCGCGCAAGTGAGGAATGTTCATCTTCTTGATGTCTTCAACTTTCATGCCCTGCTGTATCAGGGCGCGGAACCCGCGCTCCAGCCGCATATCGATCTGCTGCTGCACCATTGACTCAGGAGCGGGGAAGGGATGACGCTGCAACAGCTCGTCAATCAATTTCTCCTTGCCCTCATGTTCGATCTCATGCGTGCGGTCGGCAAGCATGCGCTCGCGAACCCGGGTGCGCAGCACATCCATGGATTCAAACTCGCCGATGGATTTGGCAAAGTCGTCGTTGAGTTCCGGCAAAGTCTTGCGCTTGGCCGACTTGATCTGCACGTTGTAATGCATAGTGGCCCCGGCCAGGCGCTGGTCTTCAAAATTTTCGGGATAGGTGACGTCAAACACCCGCTCGTCACCCGGGCGGGCGCCGCGCAGGTTTTCAGAAAATTCGGCAACGGTACCCGGCCCGCCAACTTCAATCAATACCTCATCCACCGAAACCGGCTTGGGCGCCGGCCGCGATTCGGCGGCGGCTGAGGTTGCAGCGTGGGTTTCGGACGCAGGTTCATCGGAAGCTTCGGTCTCTGCTGCAACGGTCGTTTGGTCCGCATCATGAACAGCATCTTCGCCAGTGTGAGCGCCGGAGGGGTCTGCCGAAAGTTCAGTATGATCTTGAGCCGAATGCGGGGCGCCACCGGAGACCGGCGTCCCGGTAAAAGAAGCCTGAGCAAAATCGCCATCGGCCAGCGCACGTTCTTCCTCGATCGGATCGAATGAGGCGTTGCGCTCGCGGATTTCGTTCAGCGCGTTCTCAACTTCATCCTCGGGCACAGTAATTTCCGGGCGGTCGGTAGCCAGCGAGGCATAGTCGCCAAGCGAAATTTCCGGTAAGACATCAAAGACCGCGGTAAAAACCGCCGGCTCGCCTTCATCCCATTTGAGGTCGGTGATGCGCGGCTGCGAGACCGGGGTCAGACCCTGCTTCTCAATCTCGGCGCGCAGGTGTTGAGGGACGAGGTGTTCGAGGACGTCGGTCTTGATGTCCTTGGCAAACTTGCTGCGAATCAGCCCCAGCGGAACCTTGCCCTTGCGAAACCCAGGCAGCCGCGCCTCCTTCTGAAACTTGCCGGCAACGCTGGCCATCTCCGCCGTAACCACGTCAGCGGGGATCGAAATCACGAAGGTGCGCTGGCACGGGTCTTCAGGTTGCTGCGGCGCGGTGGTTTCGTCCGCCAAAGCCATGTTTTCAGCAGCTTCCGGGGTGTCGGTGGGCTTGGGGTCTTCTACTTCTGTGGACTGGTCTGAGTTTGTCATTGGGTGGGGTTTTGGCTCGTCTTTTAACGAAAATTGGGGCTTCTTTCATAGTAAGACGGTGGTGGGGAACGGTCAAACCGAGGTGGGTTGGGGCGGAATCACCTACCGAGGCCGAAACTTCTAACTCGGTCAGTATTCCGCGTAGTATTTGAGTAATGAGTCTTGGATTTGCCATCCGATGGACGAACCCGGGAACCTGGCCCTGGGAGGTGTACATCCTTCCTGCAGGCTTCGCGTTGGAAGGGTTGCGACGAGCGTACCGCCAATCGCGGGGTAGGATCGCACTCGGCTGGCCCTCGACTGAAGGGCGC
>JBBSHD010000305.1:0-3206 GCA_038253455.1 Terriglobales bacterium
ATATTTGGCAGTAGTATACAACTCCTGCCGCGGCGCTCCGCAAAAATGTTTACTTTAACTACGTTAGGAATTCTCGCGAGGCAGGCGGGACAATAAGCGGGGGCGCCCCGGCGTGGCGAACTCAGCCGTGCAACACGATGTTGAGCAAGGAGTTATGGATGTTCATGTGGCCGTGGTTATATTCGATGAAACCCATCTTGCGGAAGCGGTTCATGAAAAAACTCACCCGGGAGCGCGTGGTGCCCACCATTTCGGCAAGCGTTTCCTGGCTGATATGGGGAACCAGTGGCTCCGGCTTGCCCGCCTTGCCATAGCGGGCCAGCAGCAGCAGGATGCGCGCCAGACGCTTTTCACTGGAGTTAAACAGTTGGTCAACCAGATCTTCCTCGAAGCGCGCGTTGCGGGTGACCAGATATTTTACAAAGTAATCAGAGAACGCATGTTCCTGGTGAAGTATCGTCAGCAAGGCGCTGCGGGAAATTCGCGTGAGTACGCAGTCAGTAAACGCCGAGGCGGATGAAAGGCGTTTGGGCTGGCCGGCCACCGCGCCTTCACCAAAAAAATCTCCATCACCCAGAATGGCGATCACCGCTTCTTTCCCCCGATTGGAGAGGACGGTGATTTTTACTTTGCCGCTCTGCACATAAAAAATGGAATCGCAGACCGCCCCCTGGGTGAAAATGTTCTGCTTCCTGGCGAAATTCATGATCTTTCTGCCGGCGCCCGGCCCGGATACGAAGTCGAGAGCCACAAAACCGTCAGTTTTTGATTTCATGGGGGCTCCTGGTCTCACACCGCCGGCGTTTGCGTCCGCCCGTGCCCGGACACTGAATGTAAGAACGCGGCCCGCTTCTTCCGTCTGCTTGATCTGGTGTCGCAAACGGAGGAATCAGGCCGCGATTTCCCGATACTGGGATTTTTCAGCAGGCCACGATTTTCTGATATTGCCGCAGGCAGGTCTGGTCAAAATTGCTCAGGTCAGGGATTTCAATGGCCGGGTTCCCATAAACGGAAACCGGCAGAGACGGGTCAAATTTTTCCCGGAAATATTTTGACCTGGGCGAAAGCTGCTTGCCGCGCAACCAATCTCAAAAACAAGAATGCGGCCTCTTTGAGCTGTCCGGAAGGGACTAGTTTCGCTGACAGCTAAAAAGGCCGCACTGTTCCTCAGGTAAGGAATCACCATTGTCGTTTCCTGGCGGCCGCAGTGTTGGTCAAAATTGCTCATTCCAAAAAATAAATTGCTCCTCCGGTTTATGGGAATTGTAGAAAGACAAGACCAGTGGTTCGTCGTAGAATACCTATCAGCGTCCAGATTTATTCCCCCTTCGATTGTCCTGACGAAAACCAGCCATGCCCAAGCCTCGCCCCATTCCTCCCACTCTCAACAGCGAAGCCGCCGAGCGCGGGGTGGCATTGCCGGGCAACGAGGCTGCTCCGGTCCCTGATCCCATCAAGGACAAAAACCTGGCGGAGCTGGAGCAAGTCAACCTGCTGTGGAAAGAGATCATGAGCGCGGATCCGCAGATGGCGACCGGGGTGCAGACGCTCAATCCTCATAACGAACTGGTGCTGGAATCGATCAAAGACAGCATTTTCATCGTGAACCTGCAGGGCAAGATCACTTATGCGAACCGCGCCACCACCAAGGCGCTGGGCTGGAACCCCGAAGAGATTCTGGGAAAAGACGCCCACGATCTGCTGCATTATTCCGAAGCCAACGACGCCTCTTGCCACCGCGACGAGTGCCTCTTGCATGCCACGTTGCAGAACGGCAGCGTCCACCTGCTCGACAACGAAGTGTTCTGGCGAAAAGATGGAACGTCGTTCAAGGTGCAATTCCTCTCTTCCCCGGTCTTCCACGACGGCAAAGTGACGGGCGGCGTCATCACCTTCCATGAAATTGCCGAAGCCCACCAGGTGGAAGAGAAAGTCAGCTACCTCGCTTATTACGATCCCATCACCCATCTCCCCAACCGCGCGTTATTTGTGGAACGCCTTTCCCGCGCCCTGACCCTGGCCAAAGTTTCAGACCGCATGCTGGGAGTGCTTTTTCTGGCGGTGGACCAGTTCCAGAAACTGAAGGACGCGCTGGGCTCTGACCTGGCCAACCTCTTGCTGCGCGGGGTGGCGGAGCGATTGTTAAGCCGTTTCGGGGAAACCGTCACCATCGCCAGTTTCGGCGGCGGCGAATTTGCGCTGCTGCTGCCGGAAGCGGCGTGGGGCACGGAGATCGGCGACATCGTCCCCAAGATCGAATTGCTTTTCAAGTCGGCGTTTGCGCTCGACGGGCACGAGCTTTTCGTGACCACCAGCGTGGGCATCAGCGTTTATCCCTTTGACGGGCAGGATGATGAATCGCTGATGCGGAACAGCGGGGCCGCGCTGTACCGGGTCCGCGAGCACGGCGGCAGCAGCTACCAGTTCTATACCCCGGCGATGAACGCGCGCGCGCTCAAGCGCCTTGATTTTGAAAGCAGCCTGCGTCGCGCCGTGGATCGCGACCAGTTCCTGTTGAATTACCAGCCCAAGGTGGATTCATTCAGCGGCCGCATCGTGGGCATGGAAGCGCTGATCCGGTGGCGCCACGCCGAGCTGGGCATGGTCTCCCCGGTGGAGTTCATTCCCCTGGCCGAGGAAAGCGGGCTCATCGAGCCCATCGGCGAATGGGTATTGCGCACCGCATGCCGCCAGAACAAGCTTTGGGGCGCGGCCGGCGTGCTCAGATCGCGGGTGGCGGTGAACCTTTCCCCGCGCCAGTTCCAGCAACCCGATCTCATTCCCATGGTGGATCGCATCCTGAAAGAAACGCAGCTTGATGCCGATTGCCTAGAGCTGGAGCTTACCGAAAGCTCGATGATGAAAAACACCGAATTCGCCATCACCACCCTGGCCAAGCTGAAGGACATGGGCATCCGGCTTTCCATCGATGATTTCGGATCGGGTTATTCTTCGCTCGCCTACCTTAAGCGTTTCCCCATCGATTACCTGAAAATCGACCAGTCATTCGTGCGCGAAATCGTTACCGAACCCAAAGACGCCGCCATCGTAACCGCGATCGTGACCCTCGCTCACAGCCTGAAATTAAAGGTGGTGGGGGAAGGCGTGGAAAATGAAGAGCAATTGCGGCTGCTGCAAAATCTAGGATGCGACGAGATCCAGGGGTACCTGATCAGCCGGCCGGTTCCGGTGGACGCCTTTCCCGC
>JBBSHD010000306.1:0-3196 GCA_038253455.1 Terriglobales bacterium
GAAAAGTTTGGCGGCGACTCCATGCTCGAAACCCGGCGCAACTACGACAGCTATCTCGCCCAAGTTAAGAATTTTTGAGCCGGCGTGCGCCCCCGCTAATTGCCGGGTACGAATCCGTTAAACTGGTAAGGACGCGCAAACCGGCGAGCCCGGTCCCACTTTAATTTCGCGCGGAGAAGTCGAAACATAAATTCGCAATCCCTGAGGCCTGTTGCTTGATCCATCCCATAGTGAAATACGGCGAGGCAGTGCTGGAAATTCCGGCTGAGCCGATCACCGTCTTCGACAAGGCGCTGGAAAAGCTTGTGGAAGATATGTTCGATTCGATGTACGCCGCCCACGGTGTGGGCCTGGCGGCCACCCAGATCGGCATCCCCAGCCGCGTCGCCGTGGTCGATATTGGGACCAAAGACAAGCCGTTCAAAAAGCTGGTGCTGGTCAATCCCGAGATCATTCTCAAGGAAGGCAAGCAAAGGGAAAAGGAAGGCTGCCTCAGCCTGCCCGAATTTCATGAACCCGTGACCCGCGCCAAAAAGGTCACAGTCCGCGCCCAGGATCTCGACGGAAAATTCTTTGAGCACACCGGTGAAGGATTGCTGGCGCGCGCTTTTCTGCACGAGACCGATCATCTTAACGGTAAGCTTTTTATCTCGCACATCAGCGCGCTCAAGCGCGATCTCATCAAGCGCCGGATCAAGAAACTGGCCAGCGCCGGCGAGTGGATTTAGCGGTCACGGCCGGAAATATGGATTTGATTTTCTGCGGGACCCCGGAGTTCGCCGTCCCCACCCTGGAAAAACTGGTGGCGACCGGTTTCAACGTGGGGCTGGTGGTGACCCAGCCCGACCGGCCCAGCGGACGCGGCATGTCGATGGCCGCCTCCCCGGTGAAGCAGGCCGCGCTGCGCCATGGCATCAAGGTGACCCAGCCGGAACGCATAAAAAATAATCAGGAATTCAGGAGCCTGCTGGAATCGCTGCGGCCTGCGGCAATCGTGGTGGTGGGCTACGGCCGCATCATTCCCGGCTGGATGCTGGCGCTGCCGCCGCGCGGCAATATCAATCTGCATGCGTCGCTACTTCCCCGCTATCGCGGCGCTGCGCCGGTGCAGTGGTCGATCGCCCGCGGTGACTCCGTTACCGGTGTCAGCACCATGCTCATCGACACCGGGCTCGACACCGGGCCGGTGCTTATTCAGCAAGAAGAAGTCATTCGCGGGGACGACACCAGCGTGACCTTGTGGCCGCGCCTAGCCGGGATCGGCGCCCGCCTGATGGTGGAAACTCTGCGTGGCCTGGAATCAGCATCCGTACGTCCGGCCCCGCAGGATTCATCCCAGGCGACACTGGCGCCCATCCTGCAAAAGGAAGATGGCCGCATCGACTTCTCGCTCGACGCGGTCGAGATCTGCAATCGCCTGCGCGGATTCCAGCCGTGGCCGGGGGCATACACAACTTTCCGTGGCAACCAACTGGCGTGGACGCAGGCCCGTCCCGCGCAGGCGGCCTCGGCGCTTGCACCGGGAGAGATCGCGCTCGACGGCGGGAGGTTGTTAGTGGGATGCGGCAGCGGAGCTGCGGTCGACGTTGTGGAGTTGCACCCCGCGGGCAAGCGCCGCATGACGGCCGCCCAGTTTATTTCCGGATATCATCCGCAGGCGGGCGAAATGTTTGGGCAGCAGGCAGGCGGATAAATGCCGGTGACTCCATCCCGCGCCGCTGCGTTCGATGTGCTCCTGCGAGTTGAAGAGCAAAGTTCTTACGCGGTGGACTTGCTGCATTCCGACCGGCTCGCAGGGCTAAGCTCCGCCGACCACCGGCTTTGCACCGAGCTGGTGATGGGGGTGATGCGCTGGCGGTCGTGGCTCGATGCGGTGATCAGCCGCGCGGCGGGAAGGGCTGTATCCCGCATTGATGTTGAGGTGCTGGTGGCCCTGCGCCTGGCCGCGTATCAGTTGCGGTTCCTGGCGCGCGTGCCGCGATCGGCGGCAGTCAACCAGAGCGTGGAGATGGTGAAGCGAGCGCGCAAGCGGTCCGCGGTGCCGTTCGCCAACGCGGTGCTGCGCAAGCTGTCAGCCGCTCCGCCCGCCCCGGGAGGCATCGTTTCTTCAGGCGACTCCGGCGCGGCCGATTTGCCGGCCAGCGTGGTGGCCTTGGATATTGCCGCGCCACCCGAAACCGCTGCCGCGCTGGCGGAAAGACTCGCGCATCCTCAATGGCTGGTCGACCGTTGGATCGCCAGTTACGGTTTTGCCGCCGCCGCCCGCATCTGCGCCAGCGACCAGGTCATCCCCACGACGGCAGTGCGATTAAGCGACCAGGCGGTAGAAGATGAGTTGGTTGCGGAGGGAATCCGGCTCGCGCCCGGCCTGCTGTTGCGGGGAGCGCGCAGAGTGATCTCCGGTGATTTAGGCGAAACTAGAGCATTCGCCTGCGGCCGCGTGGCCATTCAGGACGAAGCCTCGCAACTGGTGTCATTGCTTCTGGGCGCGGGCAACCGCATTCTCGATTGTTGTGCCGCCCCGGGAAACAAGTCCGCCGCGCTGGCGGCAAGGTTGCCGCAAGCCACGATCGTAGCCACCGAGCTGCACCATCACCGCGCGCGCGCCATGCAGGAACGTCAATCTTCGCCGGCAATACAGATCATCACCGCCGACGCCCGCTCGCTTCCCTTAACTGCGGGATTCGATCGCGTGCTGGCCGACGTGCCGTGCTCGGGAACGGGGACCCTGGCGCGCAATCCCGAAATCAAATGGCGCCTGGTCCCCGCCGATCTGGCTGATCTGCAGGGACGCCAGGTGGCAATCCTACGGTCGGCATTGCAACAAGTCGTGCCCGGCGGACGGGTGCTCTATTCCACATGCTCGCTGGAACCCGAGGAAAACCAGCAGGTGATTGAGCTGGCCCTGGCGCCGCACTCAAACAACCAATATCAAGTTTTGGATTGCGGCGACGAGCTGCAGAAGTTGCAGGATTCAGAAGAGCTGACCTGGCCGGGGCCCGCGTCGTTGGCGCGCGAAAAGTTTCTCACCACGCTGCCCGGCACGCACCCATGTGATGGCTTCTTCGCCGCGTTGATCGAGCGGCGGGCCTAAGAACCTGAAGCAGTTGCATAAGAAAAACCAAACCAGCGATTTTCTTTTGCTCTTGGTGTTGTTCTTCAGCAAGAACCTCTAGAAGTTGCATAAGAAAAATTA
>JBBSHD010000307.1:0-3158 GCA_038253455.1 Terriglobales bacterium
ATGCCCTGCAAAGACGTAGGAGGCGACTTCTACGACGTGGTGCAGACCGATGAAGGCACCGCCGTGGTGGTGGCCGACGTCAGCGGCAAGGGAATTTCATCGGCGCTGCTGGCGTCCATTCTGCAGGGGATGATCTACTCGCAGCTTCTGGCCCACGTGGCGCTGGTGGACGTAGTGGCGGCGGCCAACCGGTTTATCTGCGAGAAGCAGATTGGCGGGAAGTACGCCACGCTGGTGATCCTGCGGCTGTGTCCCGATGGAAACATGGAGTACGTCAACTGCGGCCACATTTACCCCGCGCTGATCACCGCGGATGGAGTCAGGCGCATCGTGGAATCGAACGTCCCCGTAGGATTGTTGCCCAACATGACCTACGTCGGCGGCAAAATTAAGATGAACCAGGACGACCGCCTGGTGCTGGTGACCGACGGCGTGACCGAAGCCGAAGACCACACCGGAGAATTTTTTGGCGAGGATGGGCTGGACAACAGTCTGCGCGCGGGAGCAACGTTTGAAGGCATCTTCGCCGCCTTGCGCCAGTTCTGCGGGGATTGCCCCATGAACGACGATTGCACGGTTTTGGAAATTCACTATCGCGCCGACGGCGCCGCCGTGAATTAGAGATCAATACAAGAGAGGTCGGTTATGGCAGGAAGCGAACAGCGGAACGCGCAGCGGCTGGATATGTCACTGCCGGTCACGGTCAGATATGCCAATGGCGGGTTCCATGAAGTGGAAACCCAAACCCAAAATGTGAGCACGCAGGGGGTTCTGCTGGAGCTCGACAGCGACCTGAAAACCGGCGCCAGCATTGAATTCACCTTGACCCTGCCTCCGGAAGTGACCATGTCGGAAAGCATTCGCGTACGCTGCCTGGGCCGCGTGGTGCGCGTGGCGGCGCCCGATCAAAAGGAAAAAATCACCATCGCCGCCACCATCGACCAGTACGACTTTGTCGCCGACTCCTAATCTGGCGCCGCGATTTCCCCGCCCCGCCCGGCCATTCCCCTCGCGCCAGAGCCGCGGACGAGGTCGCTCATCGCCCATCCCCCTACGGTGTTTGCTTCTCGGCGTGATCTTTATTTTCACGCTCGGCGACGCGTGCATCCTGGTCGGCCAGGCTTCGCCGGCGCCGCAAACGTCGTCCGGCCAGGTCACCCAGGCCAGCCCCGCCGAGCCCAATCCCATTGGCGACGTGCAGGCATCGGATGCGATCGTAAAGGGCTCGGTCACCATGGCGGGCAGCGGAATCAGCCTGATGAGCGGAGCATCCATCACGTCGGTCAAGGGTGCGGCTACGTTGCACCTGCGCCGCGGCGGCGAGGTCAGGGTATGCGCCCCGACGACCTTGACCATTACCGCGTCGAAAAATGAACGCGAGTTGTTGATGAGCATGAACGTGGGCGCCATGGAGGCCAACTACACGCGGGCGGCGGGCGCCGACTCGATCGTGACCCCTGATTTCCGGCTGCTGCTGGCCGGACCGGGAACGTTTCACCTGGCCATCAGCGCGGACATCCGCGGAAATACCTGCCTGCGCACTCTGCCGGGGAACTTGTCGTCGGTCATCGTCTCTGAGCTTTCCGGGGAAGGCGTGTACCAGCTCAAACCTGAAGAGTTAGTTGTTTTCCACGAAGGCCGGATGACTGAGGCATCCACGCAAGCGCCGGCCGGCTGCGGATGCGCGGCGCCGGCCGTCTCGGCGCCGGCCATCTCGGCTCCGCGGCCCGCCTCGCCGCCGGCGAGCACAATTCCCGCCAATGGATCGGGCGCGGTTACCGGCACCGGTCTCGAAGCCAACGCCGGAGCGACGCCTATGTCACGGCCCGGCGAAACCCACGTGGAAGTGGATGTGCCTTTCGTGTTCCGCGGCACTGCGCCGTCGCCAACTGCGCCGCCGCGAATTTCGAGTGTCGCACCCGGTAGTGCCCAGGGAAATCGAGGCGCACCCGCGAAGCTGATGAGCTCGGGCGCATTGAAGCCGGTGCCGTGCGAACTGCTTTCTCCGCTGTTGCCGACCTGGGAATGCCGCGCGATGGTGGCGTTGAACCACCCGCCCGCTGCGTTGTCCCGTCCGGGACCTTCGAGCGCGGCGGCGAAGCCCATTCCTGCAAAAGCCGCGGCAAGTTTGCCCGGACACAAATCCACGGTCCAGCTAAGCAAAAGCAAAGCTGCAGATTCCGCTGGAAGGCGCCGCCAGTTGCGCAATCCTAAGAAGAAGGCTGCCGCGGCGGCGGCATCGCCGGCAAAATCGAAAAAAACGATCCCTAAGCCATTGAAAACGCCATAAATCCGACCCAAAAATGGCCATAGTCGTAAAAGCCCCGTTAATTTCAGAAACCTTTTCTAATGGCGGAGCGTCTATACTTAGAGTCTCCCATGTCCAGTTCCGCCTTAAACCCGGGATCGCCCAAGGTTCCACGATCCGCGGCTCCCGCTCCGCGCCACGAAATTCTGCCGACGTTGTTCGGTGATGGTTACGGAACTTATAAAGTCAGGCCCAATAATTTTCTCTATTCCGTGGTGCTTCATGTGCTGGCGGGGACCATGCTTTTCCTGCTGGCCACGCTGGTGGTAAAGAGCCCGGCGATGCAGCCTCCTCAGGTTGTGCAGACCGTGACCGAGCTCAGCCCTTACATCATGCCGCCCTCGAAGACCACTTCGGGCGGGGGCGGTGGTGGCGGAGATCGCGATAAATTGGCCGCGCCCAAAGGCGTGCTGCCCAAATTTTCACTGAAGCCGCAAATCGTTCCGCCCGCGGTGGTGATACGCAACGATCATCCCAAGCTGGCGGTTGAACCCACCGTGGTGGTTCCGCCGGAAATCAAGATGGCGCATGTGGGCGCGATTGGCGATCCGTTTGGCCTGCCCGGCCCACCGTCCAACGGCACCGGTAGTGGCGGCGGCATCGGCTCGGGTAGCGGCGGCGGCGTGGGTTCGGGAAGCGGCAACGGCGTAGGACCGGGAAGTGGCGGCGGCATCGGCGGCGGAGTCAGCGCGCCGGTAGTGATTTACCAGCCCGACCCTGAATTTTCGGAGGAAGCCCGCAAGGCCAAGCACCAGGGAGTCGTTACCCTGAGCGTGATCGTCGGCCCCGACGGACGCGCCCATGAAATGCGGGTCGTGCAACCCCTGGGCCTGGGTCTCGACGAAAAGGC
>JBBSHD010000308.1:0-3149 GCA_038253455.1 Terriglobales bacterium
CCAGCTCATCCAGTTTCTGGCTGACATCATTCCCGTGACTGATGACCGCATCGAGCCCGCCGCTCATGTGGGGCGCGTATTTTCGTTTCAGTCGGTCCAGCGCCGCCAGCCGGTCTTCCACTTCCGCCAATCGCTCCGGCGACGAATTCAATTTCTGGGTGTAGTCCCGCAGCGTGGCGCTGGCGTCTTCGATCACCGCCTGCGTCCCCTGCAACTGCAGGGCATCGGCTTCGAAGCGCGCGTCGAATTTTGCCATCTCCTGCAGATGCTTGATGGCCGCGCCCAGGGCCGCGACCGCCGACGCGTCCGATTCATACAGCAGGTCGTATGCGCTGGACGACGCATGGTGCAGCTTTTCCACGTTGGCCAGCACGCGCTTCTCCGCTTCGAGTTCGGCGTCCTCTCCTCGCTTCAGGTGCGCGCCCTCAATCTCTTTTTTCTGGAAGTACCACAGATCGATGAGCTGCAGGCGGTCTTTTTCCCGCTGCTCCAGTTCCCTGATCTGGCTGCCCAGCTCATTCCACCGCGCGAAGGTCTGCCCCACTGCTTCCAAATCGACGCCGGCAAAAGCGTCGAGCAGCGCAACCCGTGCCTCAGGATCAAAGCTCGCCAGGGTCTCACTCTGCGCGTGGATCGCCGCCAGAAAAGGAAATATCTGCCTGAGCACAGCCACGGTTGCCGGCTGGTTATTGATAAAAACCCGGCTCTTCCCCGCCGCCGCCACCAATTCGGGTTTAAGCCGTGCCGGAACCGACCGCGAACCGGCGGCCTCTGCGGATCGCGCGCCGGCGCCGCCTTCTTTCGAAGCCTCGCGCCGCGAGATCTCCCGGCGAATGATGATCTCGTCGGCCTTGCAGTCAATTCCATTGGCTTCAAGAATCTCATTCACCCGCGCATCCCCGGCCTCAAACACCCCGGTGACCACTGCCTTCTCCGCGCCATGCCGAATGTGATCCACCGAAGCGCGCTCCCCCAGCACCAGGCTGAGCGCATCGATCAAAATGGATTTCCCCGCGCCGGTTTCGCCCGTAAGCAGATTCAATCCCGGAGCAAAGCTGACCGCGACGTTATCAATAACAGCGTAATTTTCAACCCGCAATTCAACCAGCATGACTAATCCCGCGTGACCTCAGCGAAGAATAACAGAAGGCCTCGCCCTTCCACCAAGAGTTGCTCCGCAAGACCGACCCACCCCCTCAAAATGAATTGCTCCGCAAGAGAGAACACTCGCTGAAAATGGATTGCTCCTACAAGAGAGAACAACCACCCCTGAAAATAAATTGTCATTCCGAGCGCAGAAGTTGTGAAATAACCTTAATACCGAAAAAACTGCCAACTCCAAGTTGCTGAATGTAAATGAGTTAGTGATTTGGAATTTTTATCTCTTGGGGTTATTTCACAGCTTCGCAGCCGAGGAACCTTTTGTTTCCTCAGCGCAACCAGCAACGCTGGCCAAGCCCGGCACTCAAACAGCACGCAATCAGGTCCTACGCGTAGCCTGCCTTTGACTTTAAGCGGAAGAATGAGACGACCCCGTACCACCAGCATGGGTTTTTCCAAGCGCAACGATGACCCTCCTCCACCACTGACAACCACCCGATAAATTTCGTAAACTGTTCTCAATGATCTCCCCCCGGCTCCTGGCATTCGTATTTGGCGGCGAAATCTTAAACCTGTTGCAGCAAACCGGCCCGGTCGCCCGCGCTGTCCTCGCCATCCTTTTATTCTTCAGCATTTTTTCCTGGTCGATCATCGCCGCCAAATGGGCGCTGCTTCGCCGCGCCCGCGTGCAGAGCGGACGCTTCCAGCGGCTCTTCCGCAAGGCCACCCGCCTGCAGGATGTCTCCGCCGTCGCCGAACAGTTTCGCCCCAGCCCGCTGGTCCCCGTGTTTGACGCGGGCTTCGAGGAATACCGCCGCCAAGCCGGCGGCCCGCTGCGCATTCCCGCAGTGCAGCGCGCCACCCAGGTTGCCGCCTCCGAGGAGCTGACCCGCCTGGAGCGACGCCTGTCATGGCTGGCCACCACCGGCTCCGTCGCTCCCTTCGTGGGTTTGTTTGGGACGGTCTGGGGCATCATCGACGCCTTTCACGGTCTAGGCACCGCCGGCGCCGCCAGCCTGCGCGCCGTCGCCCCCGGCATTTCCGAGGCGCTTATCACCACCGCCGCGGGATTGGCCGCCGCCATCCCCGCCGTCATCGCTTACAACCAGTTTGCCCAGACCCTGCGCGAGTTTGGCGCGCGCATGGATGATTTTTCTCTGGAATTTTTGAACTTCATCGAACGCACTCCGCCGGACCAGAAATAACCGCGCGCTGGGACACGAATTATGGCCTTCACCAATCGCCAGGGACGCACGCAGACTTCGCTTTCCGAGATCAACGTCACTCCGTTGGTGGACGTGGTGCTCGTTCTGCTTATCATCTTTATGCTCACCGCTCCCATCCTGCAGTCAGGCGTGGAAGTCAGCGTGCCCAAGACCCGCACCGTGAAGGAAATCAGCGAAGAGCGCCTGGTCATCAGCATCGATCGCAACCAGCGAATTTTTCTGGGCAACCAGCCATTGAACATCAACGACATCCGCTCGACGCTGGGCAAGAAGGTCCGCGACCCCGCGCAACAATCAATTTTTCTGCGCGCCGATGAAAACGTTCCCTTTGGCGTGTTCGCCGCGGTGATGGACGCGGTCAAGCAGGCCGGCATCACCAACGTCAGCATCGTGACCGAACCCATCGCCGGGCCCGAAACCCAGTGACCGGTTCCCAACCACGGGGAGTCACAATTGAGTAATCGGCGGCAAAGTATCTTTGACGAGCGCGAAAGCTGGCAGGGGCCGGTGGCGGTTTCCACCTCGCTGCACGCCGCCTTTTTTGTTCTCATCCTTATGTACGGCGCTTATCTCAGCCATCTGCCCCACGAAAGCTGGGGCAGCGCCACCGCTTCTTCCGGTGACGCGCTCTCCGTCTCCCTGGTCAGCCAGGCAGCGATCCCGCTGCCCCGGCCGGCGGTGCAGACGGAAAATATCGTCGCTAACGATTCCCCGGGGCTGACCCAGTCAAAACCCAAAGACATCCCCGTGCCCGAGCCGCTGGCGATTCCCATTCCGGCGCGCGAGCACATCCGCAAGCCGGAGAAGATCAGGGAAAAAACC
>JBBSHD010000309.1:0-3149 GCA_038253455.1 Terriglobales bacterium
ACGTATCCTACTTGCAAGACAAACTTTGAGCTCAGCTCTTGCTGCAGGTTCAGGTTCCAGCTCTGCGTGTTCGGAGTCTTCAAACTGTGATCGATGCTCATGACATCGAAGGGCGGCTGGGGAGCGCCTGTACCGAAAATCGGCACACCGACCCCGAAAGGAATCGGGGCCGACGGCGTAATGGTGAAGCCACCTGTGGGGCCCACCGGATTTTGCGACAGCCTTACAAAGTTCGTCAGGGGTGCCGTGTCATAGTAAATCCCGTACCCGGCCCGCACCACAGTCTGACGACCAGGAATTAGCGCAACTGGCGGAACCCACGCGAGACCCAGGCGCGGCGCAAAGTTTCGTTTAGGAGCATCATAGATTCGCCCACCGGGCAACTGGGAGGCGGGAAGCAATCCGCGAGCGGGATCGAACGCGGAGAAACGGCCGCGCGACTCGTCCACTGTCCCGAGAAAATCGTAACGCAGGCCACCGATCAAGGTGAGGTTCTTCGTCGCCTTGTAGGTGTCCATGAAGAATCCGCTTATCGCGTTCTGATCAATGTTGGAGCGGTCACTGAGCACTCGTGAGATGGAGGTATTCCCGGGAGTTGGCAGACCTGCAAGCAGGTCGATCAGCCCGGCTAGTCCGCCGAAATCCGGAGTGGAAGTCGAAGCCAGCAAGTTATCGCCTAGTTGTGAACCGTCAAAGGTGAAAAGGCCCCTCGATCCCGAGGTGGTGTAGTCCGAATAATTGTGCAGGAAATTGAATCCGAACTTTAGCGCGTGCTTGCCTTCGGTGAAGTTCAAGTCGTCGGCTACCTGGAACGAGGTGGCAACTCGCCCGCCTTTGCCGTTCTGTAATCCCAGGTTCGAGAAACGTCCCGGTTGCAAGGGGGGAGGAGGATCTGGGGTGATTCCCGAACCGATGTCGATTTCAGGAATACCGAAGCTTTCCGGTGCCACGCCTGTGTTGAGCCCGATCGTGCCCGGATCGACGGTGGCGTCGCGCCCCTCTTGGAATTGGCTGAATCGGTTGTAACCGAGACGCAACGTGTTCAATAAGTTGGGAGCAAAGACGTGAACCTCGCTGATGGCGAAGTTGGCAGCGCGTGTGGGGGTAACGCCGAACCACGGATTCAATTGAGAACCGCCACCCGGGCCAGTGCCTCCACCGGGGAATTCATCTTCTCCTTTGCCATAAAGATAGCGAGCCGAGAGCGAATCTTTTTGGGAGACTTGGTGATCCATTTTCACAACAAAGCTATTCGGGGTCTGCCGGCCGTGATTATCCACGACAAACGGACCTGCCAGGCCCAGAGAAGAATAAAGCCCCACAATGTTCAAACCTAACTGGTTCACGGGAGTGCCATTGGCAGCGAGCAGATTTTCTGCGGTCTGAATGTCCTGCGGTGTGGGGGCGTGACCGCTCAGGGTTGTGCCCAGCCGAAGCCGGCTTCCGTCGTAGGCGCCGAACAAGAATGTCCTATTTCGCCCGTCATAAACGTGCGGAATATAAAGAGGGCCGCCCGCGGAGCCGCCAAATTCATTCCACACGAAAGGCGCCTTTGGCACGCCGCGAAGATTTTCGAAGAAATTTGCCGCGTCCAGAGCAGCGTCGCGATGAATTTCATAGAGGGTTCCATGGAACTGGTTGGTCCCGCTGCGGATGACGGCGTTCATAACGCTGCCGGCGTTCTGTCCCATATCGGCACCGGCGCCACTGCTGATGACGCTGACTTCCTGGATGGCATCGAGTGGCAGTCGAGTGGCCGCGGTAGCCGAATTGCCACCTTCGTTGATGGAAGGCAAATACGTGGAAGGATCGGTATTCGATGCGCCATCAATATTGAAAGCATTCGAACGGGAGCGCGACCCGTTTATGGTGTATTGCGCAAATGCAAAATTGCTGTTCTGTACGGCGCCCGGTAGGGTCAGAGCCAACCGGGTGTAATCGCTGTTACCGATCGGCAGCGAAGTCACCTGCTCCTGGGAAAGCTGGCCGCCCGCAGAATTCGTTTCGGTCTGGATCAGCGGAGGAGCGGATGACACTTCAACCTGAGTGTTGACCGTGCCGACTTTCAGCACTGGGTTCAAGGTATTTACCTGGCCCAGCGAAGTGCGGATGTCGGTCACAACCACCCTCGCGAAGCCATCCTTGCTCACCGTCAACTGGAAATTGCCGAGGGCCAACTCCGGAAAATTAAATTCTCCGTTGGCGTCGGTGATGGCGGTGCGCTCAAAACCCGTGGAAGGATTGGTTAATTTGACAGTAGCGCCAGCAATCACAGCGCCCTGCACATCCTGCACTGTGCCGGCGACGCGGCCGGGATAGAGCTGGGGAAAGGAACTGGTGGCACTGCAAAGGATCAGAGCAAGCAAAACCAGGCGGAGGAGAGAGCAGCGGGCAAGCGTGGCGATCACGGCGGCCTCCCTTTGTGATTAGGAAGCGCAAGTTACCTTAGCACTTGTGGTATGTCAAGAATAATCTCCTGACATACCAGCAGTACACCACTCGCCTACACTTATGTTGCGCGTTTTTGTGGCTGCCTGCCTGCGGTTCAGCGTCTGATATACCACTCACATACGCTTGACATGTCGTAAGCTGTGCGGTAGCTTCTCTGTCGACTAGTGGGAGCTGCTATCTTGGCAGAAGCGGGCCTTTCCTCGATTCGAAGCCGGTTTCCGGTCTTTCAGAAGAAAATCTACCTCAACAGTTGCTCCCAAGGCGCGCTCTCGGACAAGGTGGAAGCCAGCTTCCAGGAATATCTGCACAGTTGGCATAAAGATGGTTCGCCCTGGGACTTATGGGTGCAGCATTACGAGGCTGCGCGAGGGGTATTTGCGGGTCTCATCGGAGCGGAGAGCGATGAGGTGGCGCTGGTGGCGAGCGCCTCTGCCGGCGTGAACGGAGTGGCTAGCGCGCTGTGTTTCCGCGAGCGAAACCGAGTAGTGCTGGGCGAATTCGAATTCCCCACCATGGGACACATTTGGTTGGCGCAGCGTCCTCGTGGAGCGGAAGTCTTATTCGTCGCCGCAGAGAACGAGCGTCTGACGGTCGAGGGTTATCGGGCACTGATCAACCGCAAAACCCTAATCGTGCCGATGACCCACATTTGCTTCAGGAACGGTTTTCGCATGCCAACTGCGGAGATCATCCGCATG
>JBBSHD010000310.1:0-3126 GCA_038253455.1 Terriglobales bacterium
CAGGGGAGTTGAAATCCAAACGGCAAAACGCGCAGCCTGCGGAATCAGTAGGAGTTTTAGCAGCCTTCATATGTCTCCGCCGGAATCTTATACGCGCCGGCAAATTTCGGCCACCGGCAAATCCGTGATGGCCCCCGGCCAACCGCGAAACTTGTTGAGGCCATGGATTCGGTCGGGGTAATGGGGAGGCGAGCAGTGCAACAAAACCTCCCGCTGCTGTCGGCTTTCGGGTAAAATTTCCTGCGCCGCGGACAAACCGCTTTACCTCCCGTCTGACACGTTTCGAAATACAGGAGCAATCTTGCCAAGAAAACCTGCCGCCAAAAGTACTCGCGCCGTAAAGCTCGAAGAGCCGGTCCCGCCCAAGCCGCCCTCTTCCGGCAAGCTTCTCACCGTTGAAGAACAACGAATGGCCGAGCCCGCCGGAGGTCCCATACCCGCGTGGCGCATGTGGGGGCCCTACGTCTCCGAACGCAGCTGGGGGACGGTCCGCGAAGATTACAGCGCCAGCGGCGACGCCTGGAATTTTTTGAGCCATGACCACTCCCGCAGCAAAGCCTATCGCTGGGGAGAGGACGGCATCGCCGGTTACTGCGATCGCTACCAGTTGCTGTGTTTCGCGCTCGCATTCTGGAACGGCAAAGACCCCATTCTCAAAGAGCGCATGTTTGGCCTGAATTCGAGCGAAGGCAACCATGGCGAAGACGTCAAGGAATACTGGTTCTATCTCGACAACACCCCCAGCCACAGCTATCAGAAAATGCTCTACAAGTATCCGCAGGAGGAGTTTCCCTACCGCCAGCTGATCGATGAGAACGCGCGGCGGCAGGGTGGCGGCCTCGAATACGAGCTGCTGGACACCGGGGTGTTCGACGAAGACCGCTACTTCGACGTGGTCATCGAATACGCCAAGCAGGACGCGGAAAATACGGTGATGCGCATCGAGATCTTCAACCGCGGCCCCGAGGATGCGCCCATCCACCTCATTCCCCACCTGTGGTTCCGCAATACCTGGGGATGGACCAAGCCCCGCGGTCCCGAGCCCACGATTCGTCCCGGCGTTGCCGGACATGGTTACTCGGTGCTGGCGGCCGATGACAGCGCCGCCGCCGAGCTTCCTGACCTGCCCTTCGCGTATTCGGTGGGCAAGCGCTATTTATATGGTCCGGCGGGGGCCGAGCTGCTGTTCACCGGCAACGAAACCAACGGTCCCAAAGTGTGGGGAGAAGGCGCGGTCAGCGCCAAGGCCTATACCAAGGACGCGTTCCACCGCTACATCGTCAATGGCGAAGATTGCTGCAACCCCGAGCAGGCGGATACCAAGGCCTGCATGAATTACAAGTTCATGGTGCCCGCCGGTGGCTCGCAGGTGGTCCACATGCGGCTTGCCAACAAAGACCTCAGCCCGCTCTCGCCGCTGCGCGACGTCGATGCCATCATCGCCGCGCGCAAGCAGGAGGCCGACGACTTCTATGCGTCGGTGCATCCGCCGCGCGCCACTGAAGAAGAAAAAATGATCCAGCGCCAGGCATTCGCGGGCATGCTGTGGGGCAAGCAGATCTATATATTCGACGTCAGCCGCTGGCTGGAAGGCGACGACCGCAGCGATCCGCCGCCCGCCTCGCGAAAAACCATCCGCAACGCGCACTGGCGCCACCTGCATTCCATGCGCGTGCTGTCGGTCCCCGACAAATGGGAATATCCCTGGTTTGCCGCCTGGGACCTGGCGTTCCATTGCAACACCCTGGCGCTGGTCGATCCTGATTTCGCCAAGCACAACCTGTGGGTGATGGTGTTCGAGCAGTTTCAGCATCCCAACGGACAGATCCCCGCATACGAGTGGGAATTTTCCGACCTCAACCCCCCGGTGCATGCCTGGGCGGCGTGGAAGGTTTACAACATTGAGAAAGAGCGCACCGGTGTGGGCGACCTCGGGTTCCTGGAAAAGGTCTTTCACAAGCTGCTCATCAACTTCGCCTGGTGGGTGAACAAGGTCGATAGCGCCGGCAACAACGTGTTTGAAGGCGGCTTCCTCGGCCTCGATAACATCACGGTCGTCGATCGCAGCGCGCCCCTGGCCGGCGGCGCGGTGCTGGAACAATCCGACGCCACCGGGTGGATGGGCTTCTTCTGCCTCGACCTGATGCGCATCGCCCTGGAGCTGGCAAAGTTCAACAAGGTCTATGAGGGACTGGCGGTCAAGTTCTTCGAGCATTTCGTCTATATCGGCGCCGCCATGAACCGCAGTGTGGGACGCGGATACCAGCTATGGGACGAGAAAGATGGCTTCTTCTACGACGTGCTGCGCTATCCCAGCGGCGAGTTTCACAAGTTCCGCGTGCGCTCGCTGGTGGGCCTGATTCCCATGTACGCGATCGAAGCGCTGGAAGAAGCTGACCTCAGCTCCAACCCTGAATTCCTGATGGCGGTGGATTGGTTCATTCGCGAGCGGCCCGACCTCACCCACGGGTGCTACACCGCCAGCACTCATGATGAGAAAAACAAGCGGCACGTGCTGGCGATTCTCGATCAATCGCAGTTGGAAAAATTATTGATACGCATGTGGGACCCGGACGAATTTCTTTCACCCGGCGGCATCCGCAGCCTGTCGAAGTTCCACGAGCAGCACCCTTTCGTCTTCGCCGGCAAGTCTGTGCAGTACGACCCCGCCGAGGCCGTGGAAAAAATCAAAGGCGGCAACTCCAACTGGCGCGGCCCCATCTGGTTCCCCACCTCCTACCTGCTGATCGAATCGATGCTGAAATTCGGCCAGAGCATGGGCCCGGATTTCGGAATCTCGGTGGGCGGCGGCGCCAAGGTCACTCCCGCGCAAATGGCGGAAGAGGTGGCCAACCGCATGATCGGCTTGTTCAAGCGCAATGCCAAAGGCGAGCGCCCCATCTACGGCGGCGACAGAAAATTCCAGGACGACCCGCACTGGCGCGACCTGATCCTGTTCCACGAATACTTCCACGGCGACAACGGCGCGGGCCTGGGCGCCACCCATCAGACCGGCTGGACCGGCCTGGTGGCCAGCCTGATTCATGATTGGCGGAAGTAGCGCTCCGGGGTGGAGTAACGCTCTAGTGCGTGATGCCGCTATAAACGTTTATAGCGGTCGCGCAC
>JBBSHD010000311.1:0-3125 GCA_038253455.1 Terriglobales bacterium
AAGGCCGGGTGAATCCATTGATTCAAGCTGACACTCCTACCACCTTAAGGAAACAAAAGGTTCCTCGGCTGCGCTCGGAAAGACAATTCATATAAAACGTGCGCTGATCGAGGCCAACTGCGGTCATTGATTCAGGCTGACACTCCTACCACCCTAAAGGAAACAAAGGGTTCCTCGACCTTTCGCTCGGAACGACAATTCATAAAACCGGAGTGACAATTCATAAGCTCCAAATGACAATTCACATAATCGGAATGACAATTCACATCAAGCGTAGGCTTATCGAGGCTGACTGCGGTCTAGAAATAACTACGGGAGAAACTCCTCTAACTCACGAAGCGATGTTGAGTTCCATGCACAATGCTCCCGCCACGGGATTTTCCGTGTAGGGTGGAATTTCGACGAATCCCAGCTCCCGATATAGCGCCAGCGCGCGAGCCATGGTTCCGGCTACGGTATCGAGCCGCATTCTCTGGTAGCCGCGATGGCGGGCGGCGGCGATGATCTCCAGCGCCAGGGCGCGCCCCGTGCCCGACCCGCGAATTTGGGCCTGACGTAAAGTCTCTTCATTTCGCAGATTTCCGCGGACAGCGCGTGCAGCGCCACTCAACCCGCAAGCTCCGCATCGACGGTGGCCAGCAGCAGGCATCCCGGCGGAGGCGCGTACTTGCCGGGCAGCGATTCCAGCTCCTGGGAAAAATTCTGGAAGCACAAGCTGAAATCGAGTGACGCGGTATACTCCTCGAACAGTTCGCGCGCCTGGACTATCTCTGCCGGGGTGGAAGCGGGAAAAATTGCCACGGCATTCAACTCAGGAATACTCCCAGCGGCGAGCCAGTTGCCGCGCGATCAGAAAGAACACTATTGTGGCCGTGCCCAGCACCAGGACTTGCGGCCACAGCTCGGCGATCGGCGCTTCGCGCCAGAACACCTTGATGTACCCGTCGATGGCCCACGCGTTGAAGGTGATGAGGCCGATTTTCTTCATAGCTTCGGGCATCAGGAAGCGGGGAAACATGCTGCCGCCCAGCGCCGACATGGAAAGAATCAGCAAAGTAGAAAGCGCGCCCAGTTGCGGACGGGTGCGCGCCAGTGAGGCCAGCAGCAATCCAAAGGCGGAGGCGGCGAACGCGGTGGTGATGGTCATGATAAAAAAGCCCGCCAGGTGGGTCCACAGCTCGACCTTGAATGCGAGCGCGCCCCAGACAAACATCACGATCAACTGGGTGGTCCCCAGGCAGGTAAGAAAGGCAAGCTTGCCGAGCAGCAACTGGGTCATGGAAACCCGGGTGGAAAGTATGCGGTCGAGGGTGCCGCTTTCCGCTTCTTCGAGCAGCGCGCCGCCGGCATTGGCGGCGGTAAATAACAGGAACATGACGCCGATCCCCGCGGCATAGAAAGCCACTGCCGGGTTCTTCTTCTTCTCGCCCATGACGTCGCGAGTCTGCACCTGGATCATGTTGGAATCAGAGTCTCCGCGGTTGAGCGATGCGGCCGGCAGGTTCTGCAGCCGGTTCATGTTCTCGTCGATGCGCTTGCGTTGTTCCGGTGAAAATCCGCCGACCCACTGGTCGATATATTTCGTTCCCAGGCCAGCATAAAAAGAAGGCATCGAGGTCATCGCGGCTTTTTGCAGCAGGCCATTGACGACCTGCGGTGAAATCGGATCAGAGGTGTCGGCCAATATTTGCACCGGCGGCCGGCGTGCGGCCGGCGAATCTGGCGACGGCGTTGCTTGCGCCGGCGTCGGTTGCAGCGACGCGCCAAATCCGCTGGGAATAATGATGGCCACCGAAATATCCCCGTTGCGCACCATGGCCTCGGCCGACGCCGCGTCAAAGGGCGCGGGATGTACCGCGTCTTTTCTGGCCGCGGGCTCCAGCAGGACCTGTAGTGCCTTCTCGTTTTGCAGCGCGGCCACTAGTTGCGCCGACGCCGGACTCTTGTCGAGGTCGGCCAGCGCCACCTTGATCCGCGGCATGGATTCGCGCCTGGCGTTGCCCGCGAAAATGCCGGCGAAGATCGAGAAGAAGACCACCGGCAGCACGAAGTTCAGCACCAGCGCCGCGCGGTCACGCCGCAGGTTCATGGCCGCGGTTCGCATGACGTTCTGGATCATTCGCGTAACTCCCGGCCGGTGAGGTGCAGAAACACGGCTTCCAGGCTGTGGGACTTCAGGGTGAGATCGCGCACGGTTGCGTTGCGCGCGCTGCATTCGCGCAGCACCTCGGCAATTTGTTCGCTGGGACGGGTGACCGCAAATCGCACGCTCTTTCCCGTGACCCTGCCGCCTAAATTTTGCAGTTGCCCCATCAACTGGCTATCGGGCTCGCTGCCCAGTTCCAGCAAGAGCGTGCGATCATCGCCCAGCACCCTGCCGACCAGCTCATCTTTGGTGCCCATGGCCATGGTCTTGCCGTGATCGATGATGGCGATACGATCGCACAGGCGCTCTGCCTCTTCCATGTAATGAGTGGTGTAAATCATCGAGGCGCCGTCGCGGCGAAGGCCTTCGATCATTTCGTACACCCGCTCGCGCGATTGCGGATCGATGCCTACCGTAGGCTCATCCATCAAGACGATGCGCGGCCGGTGGATCATGCCCGCCGCCATATTGAGGCGGCGCTTCATGCCCCCGGAAAAGGTCTTGGTTTGATCGCCGGCGCGGTCCTGCAAGGCCGCCCATTCCAATCCCCATTCCACGGCCTCATGCATCTTCTCCGCGGGGACGCCCTGGTAGCGGGCGAAGGCGCCCAGGTTTTCGCGCGCGGTGAGCAGCGGGTAGAGAGCAATTTCCTGCGGGATGTACCCGAGATCGCGGTTGCTGACGCCCGGCCTTACGACGGTTCCCAGCACGGAGATGGTGCCCGCATCAGGCCGCACCCGGCCCAGGATGGCGCGCACCGTGGTCGATTTTCCAGCGCCGTTGGGGCCTAACAGGCCCAGTACTTCGCCCTGGCGAAGCTCCAAAGAGACCTGATCAAGGGCCAGTTTGCCGCCGAATTTTTTTATCAGGCCATTGACCTGAATTGCCGCATCCATGGTTTTCGTCGTGCCGCTTACCCTTTCAACTGATCGCCGTTTTCAGCCGGCTGCTGTCTTACGATTGTGACAGTGTGGAACCG
>JBBSHD010000312.1:0-3122 GCA_038253455.1 Terriglobales bacterium
TGCACCAGGCGATTGAAGCCCGCGAGAACGTAAAGATCGAGCGCGAAAACCAGACCCTGGCCACCATCACCTTTCAGAACTACTTCCGCATGTTCAACAAGCTGGCGGGCATGACCGGTACCGCCGAAACCGAAGCTTCGGAGTTCGACAAGATTTATAAGCTCGAAGTGCTGGTGATTCCCACCAACCAGGAGATGAGGCGGCTGGAGAATCCCGACGTCGTGTATCGCACCGTGAAAGAGAAATATTTCGCGGTCGCCGACGGCATCCAGGAAATCCATGCCACCGGCAGGCCGGTGCTGGTGGGCACTACGTCCATCGAAAAGTCAGAGCAGATATCGGACCTGCTGAAAAAGAAAGCCATCAAGCACGTGGTATTGAACGCCAAGTTTCACGAGCGCGAAGCGGAAATCGTTGCCCAGGCCGGACGCCACAACGCGGTCACCATCGCCACCAACATGGCGGGCCGCGGCACCGACCTCGTGCTGGGCGGCAATCCTGAGTTCCTCGCCAAGCAGGAGGTGGTGGAGAAAGGCCTGGCGCGGCTGCTCTATTCCGCCGAGGGAGAAATCGATCCCAGCACCGATGATCCGTCGCTCACTCGCTTCTATTACAACGGCAGCGAGTACGAGGTGGGCACCCCGGAGTGGGAAGAGATAATCGCCAGGCATAAGATCGGGACCGATTCCGAGCATGAGCTGGTGGTGAAACTGGGCGGCCTGCACATCCTGGGCACCGAACGTCACGAGTCGCGCCGCATCGACAACCAGCTTCGCGGCCGCGCCGGCCGCCAGGGCGACCCGGGCTCCTCGCGCTTCTATCTTTCGCTCGAAGACGACCTGATGCGCATCTTCGCCAAAGAGTGGGTATCCACGCTGTTGCAGCGCCTGGGTATGGAAGAAGGCGTCCCCATTGAATCGGGATTGATCTCGCGCCGCATCGAGGCCGCGCAGAAGGCGGTGGAATCGCAGAACTTTGAAGCCCGCAAGCATGTGCTGGAATATGACGACGTCATGAACAAGCAGCGGCAGGCGGTGTACGGATTGCGCCGCCAGTTGCTCGAAGGCCTCGACCAGAAAGACCTGATTCTCGAAGACTACGTGGCCGGTGGCTTGAGCGAGGTGCTGGATGCGACCGCGCCCGCCAACCTTCACGTCGATCGCTGGGACCTGGCGGCGATGCGAAAGCAATTGCTGGAACGCTACGGCCTTGACCTTGAAGCGGAAGGTTTCAAGCCGGAAAGCTTGAACCGCCAGGAACTGGGAGACGCGCTCTTCGAGAAATTAAGCGGGCTCTATGGCGCCAAGGAAAAGCTGCTGGGGACTGAAGCCATGCGCTATCACGAGCGCATGATCATGCTCAGCGTGCTCGACCAGTTATGGAAAGACCATCTTCTGAACATGGACCATCTCAAAGAGGGAATCGGCCTGCGCGGCTACGGGCAGCACGATCCCCTGATCGAATATAAGAAGGAATCCTTCGAAATGTTCGAGGACATGATGAAGCGGTTCCAGGAAGATGCGGTCCGCTACCTGTATCACCTGCAGATTTTTGAGCGCCCATCCGATAGCTCGGCGGCGCAAATGCAGGCAACCAACGGCGACAATCCGGGCCTGGGGCTGGAAGCTCCCGCTCCGCCCGCGCGTAACGGCAAGCGCCCCACCTCGCTCGACGATATGGAAGAAGAGTTCCAGCGCAAGAAGCGCCGCGAGCTCGAGCAAGCGCGCATGGCCGGCGCCAGCGAGGTCTTGAACGTGCAGCAGGTGGTGCGCAGCGGCAATAAGGTTGGCCGCAACGATCCTTGTCCTTGTGGTTCCGGCAGGAAATATAAGAAGTGCTGCGGTGTGGGCGGCTAGGCTTTTTTCTTTTTGCCCGGATGTTTGCGCACATCCTCGAACGTCATGTCAGGCGCCCGGCTCCGGGTTTTTTTCTTCCAATCGTTGAAAACTTCCGAATAGGATTTAGTGACGTAATCCTTCCGGCCGATCCCAAGAATCTTAGCGGTGCGATCGATCCAGGCCGGAGGCCCCTCCAGCTCGGCGAGATTGCCCACCGGGGTGCGATCGATGACGAGTTGGCCCTTGCCGTCAGTCCACTCGCTGCGAAATTTTTCATAGCGGAACACCGGCTTGAAGCCCAGCCCGTTGAGGATCGCGTGCATGCCGGGGCCATCTTCCACCGCCGTCTGGGTCTCGATCCTGCTTTTGTGGCGTCCTGAAACCGCCTTCGCTTTGTGCGTCAGCAGCCATTGCCTGCCGTAACGGCGCAACCGCAGAACTTCACCCCGGCGGCGCAGCGGGTTCCCCGGCAAATCGTACAGGGTATTGGTCTCATGGGTCGCTCTGGTGACCAGGCGCAAGTGCGCGGCCCGCGCCTGTTTGGCCAAAGCCTGCGGATCAGAGACCCAGAACTTGATTTCAACTTCGTTGGCGGAAGACATGGCGCCTTTCTATTCTTGAAGCAGGAGTTGGGTGGCGGCGGCGGAGCGTGGCGCTATTTTTCGCGCTCAACTACGAAGTCGGGCATGGCCAGCAGCGCGCGTTTGATTTCAGAGTCGGGAAAGCCGGCGATGGCGTCGAGAGCGGCCTGCGCATGGCTGCTGGCGGCGCTGTATGCGGCTTCGATGGATCCGTAGCGCATCAGCAGCTCCAGTATCTGCTCGTGGGAGACGCTGTCGAACTTGCGTTCGTGCAGCACGGTCTCGATGAGATGTTTTTCCTGCGGAGTGCAGCGCTGCAATGTATGCACCACTGCCATCGTGACTTTGCCTTCACGCAGGTCACTGGCCGCGGGTTTGCCCAGCACTTCTTCCGAGGCGGTGAGATCAAGCACGTCATCCACGATTTGAAATGCCAATCCTAAATTCCGTCCGTAGGCGCCAAGATTGTCTTCTTGCTGCGGCGATGCCCGGCCCAGGATGGCGCCTAACCGCATGCAGACGGAAAAAAGGCAGGCGGTCTTGCGATCGATTAAATCGAAGTATTCCTGCTCGCTGATCAGGCGTCCCAGGGTCTCGGCCTGCAACAGTTCGCCTTCCACCATCTGCTGGGTGAGATCGATCAGCAGATCGAGGATAGGGAAATTCCTTTGCTGCACCGCAATCTTGAAGCCCTGCATGTAAA
>JBBSHD010000313.1:0-3115 GCA_038253455.1 Terriglobales bacterium
GAAGTGGATACCATGGCCCGCCACGCCAACCGGTTCGATCTCGCCGAGGTGTTTCTGGAAGCGTCGCTGGTGATTACCTCGTTAACCTTGCTTACCGGCAAGCGCGCATTCTTCGGACTGGGCGGCCTGCTGGCCGTCGTAGGACTGGCCGTCGCCGCGTCCTCTTTGCTGGTGCATTGAGGAAGCTTGCGTCTCTCACCGGGATTGCTGATTCCTGGGGTTGACCAGGGTTCGATCTTTACAATTCAATTTCGCCGCCTTCGGCCAATTGGCAGGCACGAGCCGCGGATGGCCCGAACCTGGTCCGGACGGTGTTCTTACTTTAGTAACGCTCCGGTACCTCTGATTTCGCACTTCCCCGGCTTGCCTTCTGCTATATTTCGGGTTAGAAGGACGATAAGCGGATAAATTCGCTGCATCCCCCCTTTTCAACATGGAAATCGCCACCATCCCCAAGAGCGCGAACGCCACCACCCAGCGTACTTTGCCGCTCCTCGTTCATTTTGAGTCTGATATGCAAGGCCGCACCACCCTGCCGGGGGTACAGCGTTACCGAAGGGTGTCTTTCGAAAATCTGAAAAGCCTGGGCCTCGAAGAATCAGAGCATATAGTCCTTCTAACGTCAGAAAGCACTCTGCGCAATAACCTTTCCGTGCTGCGGCGGCCTAATTGCAGGGTGGTGGCGATCTCCCAGGAGCGGTTTCGCGACCCCCGCCTCGATGGAGCGGTTTACGCGTACGCGCCACCCAACATTCCCAATTCTCTGCTGGAACGGCTGGTGGATAATGCGCTCGATCATATTCATCTGACCTCCACGCGCCAGGATGCGCATGAAAAGCTGGCCGGGGCCACTCGCGAAATCAATGATCTGAACCACATCGGGGCCGCGCTCAGCGCCGAGCACGATACCGAAAAACTGCTGGAAACCATCCTCACCAAAGCCCGTGAAATCACCCTGAGCGACGCCGGCTCGCTTTACCTGGTGGAATCGGTGGAAGCCGACCGCCTCGCCCAGGAGCTGGCTGAAGAGCGTTACCTGGGGGCGAACATCGACGGCCCGGAAATTCCCCCGACTACCGCGCAACTGGAAGCCGCGGAAAGCGGAGTCAAACTCACGGCTGCGGACCGCGATATCGGGGGCAAGCGGCTGCGCTTCAAGCTGGCGCAGAACGATTCGGTGTCGGTGCCCTTTCGCGAGATCACGATGGACATCAGCAACCGTTCCATCGCCGGCTACGTGGCGCTGACCGGGGACATCGTTAGCATCGAAGACGCCTATCACCTGCCGGAGGGAGTGCCGTACTCGATCAACCGGAAGTTTGACGAGGATTCCGGGTACCGCACCAAGTCGATTCTGGCTGTGCCCATGCGCAACCAGAGGGACGAGATTGTGGGAGTGCTGCAGGTGATTAACGCCAAACGCACATTCACAAAGATTCTTGATTCGGTATCGACGGTGATGACCGAAGTGGTGCCATACAGCGAGCGCCAGGAAGAGATCGTGGCGTCGCTGGCCAGTCAGGCTGCGGTGGCGCTGGAAAACAGCCGCCTTTACGAATCTATTCAAAGATTGTTTGAAGGTTTCGTGCGCGCTTCCGTAACCGCCATTGAAGCTCGAGACCCAACCACCTCGGGACATTCCTTCCGCGTGGCCAACCTGACGGTGGCGCTGGCCGAATCCGCCGACCGCACCGAGACCGGGCCTTATGCCCATATCCGCTTCACGCGAACCGAGATGAAGGAAATTCGCTACGCCTCGCTGCTGCACGATTTCGGCAAGGTAGCGGTGCGCGAAGAAGTGCTGGTAAAAGCCAAGAAGCTTTATCCCAACCAGATGGAGCTCATCAAGCAGCGCTTTCACCTGGTAAAGCGCAGCGTGCAGGCAGAAATCCTGCAGGCCAAGCTCGATTATATTTTGGAAAAGGGCCGCGACGCATACCTGGAGCGGGTCCCGAAGTTTGACGAGAAATTACAGTTGCAACTGGCGGAGCTTGACCGGGACTTTGAAATTATCGTGAAGTCCAATGAGCCCACGGTCATTCCCGAAGGCAACTTCGACCGGCTGCTCAGCATTGCCGCGCTTCCCTTTGTCGATTTTGATGACAAGCAGGCCACCCTGCTGAACCCCGACGAGGTGACGCTGCTGTCGATCAGAAAAGGTTCGTTGAACGACGCCGAGCGATTGCAAATTGAATCACACGTGGTACATACGTTTGCCTTCCTGCAGCAGATCCCGTGGACGCGAGAGATCCGCAACATCCCCGAGATTGCGCGCGGCCATCACGAGAAGCTCAACGGCAAGGGCTACCCCTATAACCTCACGGCGCCGGAAATACCTATCCAGACACGCATGATGACCATCTCCGATATCTTTGACGCGCTATCGGCAGCCGACCGGCCTTATAAAAAAGCGGTCAACCTGGATCGCGCCCTCGACATTCTGGGCTACGCGGTGGACGACGGCGAACTCGATCCCAACCTGTTCCGCCTGTTCATGGACGCCAAGATCTACGAAAAGTGGAAGATCGAGCCCTATCCCTACTAGCGGCTCTCGTTCCTCTTTTACCAGAACATCACAGCCCGTTCATCGCGACGCATGCACGCAAGCCGCAGCGTTATTGCATGCAGCCGGGATGCCCGCACTTGCAGGAGTTCGACGTGCTGCCTGCGGTGGCCGCACACTCGGTGCTGCAATATTTCTCGCCTTCGGGCGCAACACAGTTACAAGCTTCATGGGCACATTTCGTTGCTGGGGTCATTGGGGTCCTTTCAATATTTCAAGTTGGGTTTATTGTGAGCAGGCGGGGTGTCCGCAGTTGCACGTGATTTCGAGACTATCAGCTCCGCCGGCGCATAGCGGGCCGCAATATTTCTCTCCCGCGGCACAAAGACATCCACAGGCTGGGTGAGCGCATTTTTTTCCAATGTTGAGGTCTGCCATATGAGTTCTCCTGATGGTGGAGACTGCATATAAAAAGATGTTCAGCGCCGTGGTAAAGTTGCCTTACGGGTTCCCCGCCCGGGGAGAAAAACCATGAAATCTGCAGAACGTGAACCCCTTTATTTTGCCAAAGTCAGCTCACTGGTGGGCGAGTTGACCATCGCCGCATCTGCC
>JBBSHD010000314.1:0-3099 GCA_038253455.1 Terriglobales bacterium
AGGTCAAACACCAGGTTCAACCCGGCGGGATTGGAGAACGCCACCTGGCCTTCGGGATCGAGCGTGATCACGCCGGTGGCCATGGTCTGCAGAATGCCTTCGTTGTAGTTCTTCATGTAGGTAACTTCTTCGAAGAGGCGCGAGTTCTTCAGCGCGATGGCGGTCTGCGATCCCAGGGCGTCGAGCAGGTCTTCATCATCACGGTTGAACGGGCCGCTGGCCTTGTTCAGTACCTGCAGGACGCCGATAATTTCGCTGGTTTCATCGCGCACCGGCATGCTCAGGATGCTTTGGGTGCGGTAGCCGGTGCGGCGATCGACTTCGGGATTGAAGCGCGCGTCCTGGTAGGCGTCGGGAATGTTGACGGTATCGCCGGAAATGGCGACATGGCCGGCGATGCCTCCGCCGCGGGGAACGCGAATTTCCTTCAGGCTCATGCCCTGCGCGACCTTTGACCACAGCTCGCCGGTCTTGCGGTCCACCAGGAACAGGGTGCAGCGGTCGGCATTCAGCGCTTCCGAGGTCTTGGCCACGATGGTCTGCAGCAGGTTATCCACTTCGAGCTCGGAGCTGACCGCGCGCATGACGTTGAGCAGTATCTCCGAAGTCTGCATGCGCTTGCGGATGTCCTCGATCAGGATGGCGTTTTGCAAAGCGATGGCGGCCTGGGAGCTGAACGCCGCCAGCACTTCTTCATCTTCAGGTGAAAACACGCCATCAATTTTGTTCAGCACCTGCAACACGCCCACGGTATGCTGCTGGCGGTCTTTCATCGGCATGCAGATGATGGTGTGAGTCTTATATCCGGTGCGGCGATCAACCTCGGGGTTGAAGCGGGAATCCTGGTAGGCGTCGGCGATGTTCACGGTCTGGCCGCACTGGGCGACAAGGCCGGCAATTCCCTTGCCCAGGGGAACGCGGATCTCGGTGGGGACGGCGCCATGAAAGACGCGCGACCAGATTTCCTGGCGGGCTTCGTCCACCAGGAATAGGGTGCAGCGGTCGGCGTGCATGACTTCGCAGGTGGCCTGCATGATTTTTTGCAGCAGGCGGTCGAGATCGTGCTCGGCGGCCATGGAGGTCATGACTTCGAGCAGCGCAGTCAATCTTTTTTCGGCAGTGCGCTCTGGTGCCTGCAAAAAACCCACCTCGAGATACCGGCCGCCGCCATGAAAATCGCCTTTGCGGGGGCCGGGACCCTGAATTTTAGCACGGGGTTTACTGGAGCCCGAGACTGATTCGCGCGGTGGCGCCTGGGTGGATACGAGGTCCACACAAACCCGGAGAATAACATCAAAGACAAAACCTCTCCCGTCAGTTGTCATTCTGACGACCCCCAGTTTAATCGGGGTGAGGAAGAACCCCTACTCTGCCAAGAATCTTTCCCTATGATGTTTTTTCAAAACCCCCGCCTAGGAATTCACCCAGCGGATTTCACGCCTTGTAGTTTCTCGAACTGAAGAAGACTTTAAAATCGTCCACGGAAAAATTTGTTGGGAGCCATAGTTGTGATAAACCCCATGAGGAAATATTGGCGGCACAATAGGGGTTCTTCCTCACCCCGGTGAAGCCGGGGATCGTCAGAATGACAACTAATGAGAAGGGTTTCTGCCTCGGGTATGAATTTGTCTGGTCCTACAGTCGGTAGTCAAGCCAAGGAACTGCGCCGTCCCCGGCCGCGGATAAACCTAAATCCGATCTTACCGGGCTGCCCACCGGGAGAACATCCGGCGATATCTGGACGAATTTGTGGTGCCGAAGCGGGCGCGCTGAGCGTCAAAACCCTGACAACGCACCGTCAGTTCAGGAGATTTCGAAACCGCCGGAGCTGGAGCAGAAGTCGGCGAATGCCTGCACGATCTCCATGGTGAGCCGGGGTTCACCCGCCCCGCCCAGCGCTTTCGCCATTTTTTTTACGATCGCCAGTGATGGAGAGCGCGATGTTTGCGTGCGGTTGGGTTTTTTGCCGCGAAACTTCTTGACGTAGGCCTCGGTTTTGCCGGTCTCAATCATTTCGTTCAGGCGCCGGCCGAGGGCCTTGGCTTTTCCCGCTGAGATCTTATGGCCGGAATTGGTATGCCCGAGGGTGATGTCCTTCCCGGTAAGGATGTCGGGTGCGACCCGGGAAACGTACGTCCACAACGGCGCCCAGTACCAGATCGTGCAGTGAAAATATCCCCCTGCCGTGGTCGCAGGCTTGAGTCCGGTGACATCCATTCCCATACGCCCTCCAATCAACGTTCCCCGATTCTTCCTCCTTGATTATAGGAGGCCTTCCATCCAAGCCTGGAGTGTTCCTGGAACCCGGGGCGATGGCGCATAAAGCTGGAGTCGCGGGCCGCTCGAAAAGGCGCAGGAACCGCCTTTGTCCGATACAATGGACTTAACGCTCTTATTGCCCTTCGCACTGATCCTGAAAGGCGCCCACGCAAATGACATACATCTCAAAATGGATGTTCGTTCCCGTAGTAATGGTTCTGGCCGGAATTATGGCGGCGCAGCAACCGGCGGCAAACATCGCCAACACCAACGCGGACACTGCCCGCGTCGAGGCCCGCAAGGCCGGAGCGGAAACTTCGCAGGATTATGTCATCAGCCCCAACGACGTGGTCGAAGTTCTGGTAAATGATGCTCCTGATTTTTCCCGAGAATACCGGGTGAGCTCAACCGGAGAGCTGACCATTCCGCTTTTGCCAGAGCCGTTGAACGCCGCCGGGAAGACCCTGGGCAGCGTGGCGCGGGAACTGGAAAAGCAATTGAAAAAGGCCCAGCTGGTGAACACTCCCCGGGTCACGATTTCGGTGAAGGAATCACGCATGCACTCGATCGCCATGACCGGCGCGGTCAAGAGCCCGCAGATTTATCCGGTCTTCGGATATACCCGCCTTCTGGATCTGCTGTCACAGGCAGGCGGCCTGGCGGACAACGCCGGCCCGGTAGTGAAAGTTACTCGCGCAGGAATTGCCAAACAACTATCGCAGGGTAAAGAAGAAGACCTGAAAGACGCCATTGCGGCAGCCAACGATAAGAGTGTGGCGCAACCCGAAGGCGAGACTATTACGGTGCGGCTGAAAGAGCTGCTCAGCGGCGGCAATTCCC
>JBBSHD010000315.1:0-3083 GCA_038253455.1 Terriglobales bacterium
AAGAAGTTGCATAAGGAATGTCGACACGCGAAACCGCCCTCACCCGAGGTCATTCTGACGATCCCCCAGTTTTATCGGGGGTGAGGAAGAACCCCTACCCTTGGCAACAGTCTTACTCGCATTTTCTTTTGCTCTTGCTCGTAGAAACCATCACAACATCCTCCTACCCTCCACCCGCAGCGCCACCCGGTAAGCCAGCGCGCCAACCAACCCTGCAAAGATCACGGCCGTGATCCACACGTCGGGAGTCGCAATCCGGTTCTTCCTCGCAACCACCACCGCTGCCACTCCCAACCCCCATTTCAGCGCCCGGCCGCTGCCTCCACATAAGCTCGAATCAACGGATGCACCGTTCCGGAAAACGCCGACCGCTCCGGCTGGAACAACGTGGCAAAGAAAAATGGATGCCCAGCCAGCTCCACCACCCGCACCTCGCCCGCCGCGTCAACCCCGGTCACCTGCAAATTCCCCTCGTCAAACAGCGGCTGGTACTTTACCCCAACCCCGTAGTTGCACTGATACTTTTCGATGATCTCATTTCTGCCGTAGATCGCGGCCGCCCGAGAGCCCGCCTTCAGCATGATCCCGCCTTCCTGATCGACCAGCGAGCAATACAGGGGCGCGATCAGCGGCATCGCCGCATCAGGATTCGATTCCGCATGGTCGGCTTCCTCTAGTCCCATCACATTGCGCGCATACTCGAGCACCGCGTGCTGGAACCCGCCGCACGTGCCCAGGAACGGCGTGGGATGCTCACGCGCGAAGCGGATCGCCGCCAGCGCACCCTCCATGCTCACATACGGACTCGCGGGGACACACCACAAGCCATCAAACGAGGGAAGCCGGGCCATGTCCCGGATCACGTTTTCCGTGGGCAGCCACGTTTCCTCCACCACCAGCCCGAGGTCGGTCGCCGCCAGCGCCAGCGCTCGCGGAATCGCCACGTGGGGAACGATTTCCGCCGAGTAGTCGCCGACCAACCCAATGCGGACGATCTTTTTAAGCTGGCCGCTCAAGGCTATTTCCTCATCAACCGCATAAATCCGCGGGGCGCCATGTCAGCCGCCAGAAAATGGTCGCCGCGGCCCGCGCCTTGCACCAGCGCCTCTGCCGCTTTGTAGCCGCTGCGCACCGCGCCCTCCATGGTGGCCGGCCATCCGGTCGCGGTCCAATCCCCGGCCAGAAAAACCCGGGGCCACGCCGTCGCCGCCGGAGGCCGGTAGGCATCGCTGCGCGGACGCGCCGAATACGTGGCGTGAACTTCCTTGATGACCGTCCCCTTCAGCAGCCGGGCCTCTTTGACCACGGGAAAAAACTCCGCCAGCTCGCGCATCCCCATCTCCAGAATTTCCGCGCGGGATTTATCCACCAGCATCTTCGAAGCGCTCACTACCAGCTCGATATACTGGCCGCGTCCCTCGGCTGCCTGGGTAGCGGTGGAGGCGCCTTGAGGCGGGCGCTGCGCCGGCGAAACGTGTGACCTGATTTTGGATTTATTGAACATCCACTGGATCGTCCGGTCCAGCAGCACCGCCTGGTCAAGGTCGGTGATCTCGCGGTCAAACCATAAATGGATCCCGGTGATCGGCGAGAACTCAAAATTCTGCAACTGGCGCGACAGCAGGTCGAAGCTTGAATCCTGTTGCCCGGCGGCCGCGGCGCGGCGCGGCAGCATGCGGGCCAGCACGTCAAACGGCACCGCCATGATCGCGTAATCGAACCTCTGCCGCACCCCCAGCCGCACCGCGCGCGGGGTCTCCTCTGGCACATCGTCGGCCTCGTTGGGGCCGCGAATGAACAGGTTTACCCCCTGCAGGTCGGGTTGAAAGGTTTCAATGGTGTTGCGCAGCAGCACTTCGCCGCCGCGCTGACGAATGTATTCTTCGGCAGCGTTGTAGAGTTGGGTCAGCGGCACAGTGGGCAGTCCCATGGCGCCGGCCCCTGCCGAGTTAAGAAACGATTCGCGGAAGACCTGTACCGCGTAAGGCACCGAGATGCGGTCCAGGTCCTCATTCAACGCGCTGACCAGCACCACTTTCCAGAAACGCTCGATGGCCTGCTCGGTCTGGCCGTGGCGCTGCAGCCATGCCAGAAAATTTTCGTCGGTCTCTTGATCCGGGTCCCAGCGGCGCGGCAGCCACGCCATGGCCATCAAGGCGCGGCCGATGGCGGTCTTGTCCTGAAAAGTCAAAGAATCGGCGCGCAGAAATGACGGCATGCTATGAAAGGGGGCCGGCAGCAGCGACGGACGGATCGCCGAGCGCCTGCCGCCGGGCTCGATGAACACCAGTTCCCGGAACCAGTAAATCAAGTCCTCGACCCCGGTGCGGCGGTAGAAATCCAGCAGGTTGCTGCAACAGCCCAGCAGCACGTGCTGGCAGTTGTCCACCACTTCGCTGGTGCCGGGAAGCTGGTACGAAGAAGCGCGCCCTCCCAGGAAGGGGCGGCTTTCAAACAGCGTGACCTTGAAGCCCGCATCGGCGAGCGCGCAGGCTGCGGCCAGGCCGGCCAGGCCTCCGCCCACGATCGCCACCGAAGTTTTTTTCTCTGCGACCGGTCCCTGCGGCTCCGGTTGCGGTTGTACGACCGAGCTCATGCCCAAATCCTTTTCATCAGTCCGCGCAGCAGCACCGAACCCTTTTCCCCGGCGCTTAAGCCAATTCGTCCATCAAAAACGTTATAGTCGCTGGCCGCGATCTTCTCCAGCAGCCGGCTGTAGATTTCCACCAGTACCCACAATGCGGGCTGGCTGTCGTCATCAACCAGCGCAATCAATTCCCGCCCCGACTGGTAGTACTCCCGCGCCCGCTGCGATTCAAACTCCAGCACCCGCCGCATGCGCCCGCGAAGATCTGGTCCCGGCCCCCCGGCGGTAAGCTCTTGCGGAGTTACGCCGAACTTTTGCAGGTCTTCAACCGGCAGATAAACCCTGTCTATGCCGGCATCTTCTTTTACGTCGCGAATAATATTGGTGAGCTGAAAGGCGATGCCGCACCTTTCCGCAAGCATCTCAGCGCGGTCGTCGCTATAGCCAAATACGTGGATGCACACCAGCCCCACCACCGATGCCACGTGATAGCAAT
>JBBSHD010000316.1:0-3077 GCA_038253455.1 Terriglobales bacterium
CTCGAAACATTATGTTAAACATGCAAGCAACGCAGTACCCGAAGCTCGAGAGGCCCCCAGTCCAGAACCGCGCCACTAGTGTGATCCGCATCGCTGTAGTCGATACCGATCCGCTGCGTTTTATTGGTTTCAACTCGCTGTTCGAGAACGAGCGCGACCTGCTTCTGAGCGCCTGCTCCGTCAACGAGTTGCTGCTGCGGCGCGACGTCGACCTGGTTTTGCTGAGCAACCGGCCGGGTCAAAATCTGTTCGAGGTAATGGCCACCATCAAGGCCGCCAGGTTTGATCTGCGCATCATTGTGACCGGCAACGGCGCCGCCGACGAAACCATCTTGAAAGCCCTGACCGCCGGGGCCAAAGGCTACGTGGAAGAAGCCTCAGGACCAGCCGACTTTCTAATGGCCTTGAGAATGGTCTATCAGGGCTCTGTTTGGGCCCCGCGCCGCGTACTCTCGCTCTTCATCGAGCGGGTGGCCAATTCGCCCGGCAATGTATTTCCGGCAGGCCGGGTCCAGTTCACCGCCCGCGAAAAGCAGGTGCTGGAGCTACTGGTAGCAGGCAGCTCCAACCGCGAAGTCGGCAAGGGATTGGGAATCGAAGAACGCACAGTGAAAGCCCACGTCGCCAAGTTGATGCGCAAGGTAGGAGTAAAAAATCGCATCGAGCTGACCGTCCACGCGATCACGCACAACCTGCTCCGGCCTAACTAATCGGCTTAATGCGGTAGGATAAATTTCGTCTGGCGAAGAAATTTCCCAGGCTACTTCTCCGCTCCATGATGATGGTGGTGATGTCCCGCATGCTTTGCCGCTGCTTCCGGCCCCATACCTTCGCCCTTCTCCATCGCCGAATGTTCCGCGGCTTCTTCCTCGAAAAATTTGGGAGCGCCCAGGCTGCCCTTCGCCGGTAGGTGGCGAATGAAGTGCACGATCTTCCACATCTCGTCATCTTCCAGAATTCCATGCCATGCCGGCATTCCCGACGGGCCGATTCCATTCTGGATTATCCATTTCATCTGTCCATCGGTGTACCCCTGGATGTCCTTCTCGGAAAGATCGGGCACTGGCGGTGACATCTGCGCCGCAAAGGGCACCCCGGTCGCATGGCCGTCGAGGCCATGGCAGTACTGGCAATGATGCTGGAAATGATCTCCGCCTTCCTTGGCCGCAGCCTCGGAGTAGGCCACGGGGTTTTTCCATTCTTTGCCACCAATCGTCAGGTTGGTTTTCATGCCTCGCGCAATCGTGTTTTCCAGGCTGCCCGGCTGGCTCACCTTGCACGAGGTTAGCAACATGCATGCTCCCAAAAGCGACAACACAATGATTTTCACAGAATGCTCCTTTGAGCAGAGAGATAAAGGCGATTCCAGCCCAATATTATGCGCCTCCCTTATTTAATTGTCGCGGAGCGAGCGCAGCTTGCATTTTTCCCCCACTCTGTACAAAACAAACATTCGCCTCAATAGCAAGTCCTGTTCCAATAAACTATGCTTTGAAGACTTTGCTGGAAACTGGAGCCATGCGGAACTGACGTAATATGCGCCATAAGCTTGAATTTGCGCCGGTATGGCTGGTCATGTGGATTATTGGATTTCTGCCCCGGCCACTGGCGCGCGCGGCCGGCATTCTGCTGGGAATGCTGGTTTATGTAGTGCATCCGCGGCTGCGTTCAGTGGGCATGCGGAACCTGCAAATTGCGTTCCCTGAAAAATCCCGTGGCGCGCGCGCCGCCATTGTTCGCGGCGTCTTCGTGTCGCTGGGCCGGCAGCTAGCCGAATTCTGCATGTTTCCCCGGTACACCAGGGAAAACCTGCATCAGGTAATGATCTACGACGGGTTCGAAAATTTCGACAACGCACGCCGCCTGGGCAAGGGAGTGCTGTTCCTGACCGCCCACCTCGGCGCATGGGAGCTCGGCTCTTTCGCCCATTCGCTGCACGGCAACCGTATGAACATCGTCGTCCGCGGCCTCGATAATCCCTATCTCGATCGCATGGTGGATCGCTACCGCACGCTGCACGGCAACCAGACCTTCAGCAAACAGGATTTCGCCCGCGGACTGCTCGCCGCCATGCACCAGGGTGAAACTGTGGGCCTGTTGATGGATACCAATATGACTCCGCCGCAGGGAGTGTTCGTAAACTTTTTTGGTGTTCCCGCCTGCACCGCCAGCGGCGCCGCCAAAGTAGCGTTGCATACCGGCGCCGCCGTGGTCCCCGCCTTCACCATATGGGATTCAGCCTTGGGCAAGTACCGTGTGCGCTTCGACTCCGCGTTGCCGCTGGTTCGCACCGGAGATGCCGAAGCCGATGCCGTCGCCAATACGGCCGCCTTTAACCTGGTCATCGAAAGCTACGTCCGCAAGTTTCCCGACCAGTGGCTATGGGTCCATCGAAGATGGAAGGCCCGCCCCGAAGGCCAACCCGCGCTCTATCGATGAACGCGACTTAGGCTGCGTATTGAGCGCACGAACCGTCATAATAAGAAACATGGCAATGGTCATGATCGGCGGGCATTCCCGCAACGTGGGCAAGACCAGCGTGGTCGCCGGTCTGATCGCAGCCTTGCCCGCGTATCACTGGACGGCCGTCAAGATCACCCAGTTCGGCCACCAATTCTGCTCGCTCGACGGGGCCCCCTGTGACTGCGCCACCGATGACCACAGCTGGGCCATCAGCGAAGAGCGCCTGCCTTCGGGAAAAAACGATACGGGCCGATTTTTGCAGGCGGGCGCCGCCCACTCGCTCTGGGTGCGCACCCGGCAGGGAATGCTGGCCGAAGCTATTCCCGATCTACGTCATCACCTCGCCGGCGCCGGCCACGTCATTGTCGAATCCAACAGCGCCGTAAAATATCTGCGGCCTGATCTTTATCTTTCGGTACTCGATCCCGCCACCGAGGACTTCAAGGATTCATCGCGCGAATTTCTCGACCGCGCCGATGCCCTGGTGGTTCATGCCGGCCCGGCGATGCGATGGGAAAATGTTTCGCCTTCGCTGCTTGCAGGGAAGCGCAAGTTTTACGTGACCCCGCCGCAGTACGTGACTGGTGAAATGGTGGAGTATGTGCGCGAAAATC
>JBBSHD010000317.1:0-3057 GCA_038253455.1 Terriglobales bacterium
CGCCAAAGTTCGGGGTTCTGGGTCTTTATTGCAGGCGCGGGTCCCGGTCCCATAAACGCGGGATTCTGGTCTAGCCGAAGCTGGTCGATGGTGTGCAGGGCCACTTCATCGGCCTTCACGATCTCCACCTGGGTGGTAAGAAAACTCTGGTCCATATCAGCTTGCTGGTAAGCGTCATTCAAGGTCTGGGCGGCGGGCGTTCCTGATTCGACCTCGATCGAGGCGGCGGCCTTGTACACCGGTTTCATCTTGAACGACCAGATCGTCACTAAAATGACCAGAATGGCAGCGGTGGCTAACACGGTCCAGCGGCGCCGAACCAGGATGTTCCAAAAGAAGGTCAGTGACTGGATATTGTCGTGGTCGTCCCTTCCCAGCGCTTCTTCCGACAACTCCGCGAATTCGCGGCTGATAAGCTGCGAGGCAACAACCGAGTCGTGGCTGATCAGTTCACTGCCCGCGTGTCTATCTTGTTCTCTCATCTCGAACGAACCCTATCCTGAACGGAACTTTCTGAAGTATATGAATCTATTATATCTGACGAAGGCCTGGGATATGTACGGTCCCGTCCGTAAGAGCCGCAGCCGAAATCAGTCCTCCATCCATCTCCAAACCTGCGAAAGTGTGCTTTTTTCCTGTTTAGAGGTCAAAACAGCGCTCCCAGAACCGTAAATCCTCGATTCTCCGGATGCCCATTTTGGGAAGGATAGAATGATTGTCTGGGTGGCCGGCGCCGCGGACCGAGTATGTTGGGGATGGTTTGTGGAGTTTCATTCATCAGGCCGTAGTGGCGGCAAAATCAAAGTGCGACGTTCAACCGCTCTTCGGGTTCTTGATTGCGCGCTCCTGTTTAGTGTATATATTGATAACATTTTCTATGGCGGTCATCGTTGCTCCCCACAGCGAGAGCCGGGTAATGGTCCGTCCGACGATGGCTCCTCATTATGAAAAAGGCCTTGATCACCGGCATCACGGGGCAGGACGGCGCTTACCTGGCCGAGTTTCTCCTGAAGAAGGGCTACGAAGTTCATGGCGTCAAGCGCCGCTCTTCGCTGCTCAACACCGATCGCATCGACCACCTGTATCAGGACCCGCATATTTCCGAACGCAACTTCATCCTGCATTACGGCGATATGACGGATTCCACCAACCTGGTCCACATCGTGCAAAAGGTGCAGCCTGACGAAATTTACAATATTGCCGCCCAGAGCCATGTAGCGGTGTCTTTTGAACAGCCCGAATACACCGCCGACACCGATGCCCTGGGGGCGTTGCGTCTGCTGGAAGCCATTCGCATTCTCAATCTCAGCAAGAGCACCCGCTTCTACCAGGCTTCCACCTCAGAGCTCTACGGGCTGGTGCAGGAGATTCCGCAAAGTGAGCGCACCCCGTTTTATCCGCGTTCTCCCTACGCGGTGGCAAAGCTCTACGCCTACTGGATCACGGTGAACTACCGCGAGGCGTATGGAATTTACGCCTGCAACGGCATCCTTTTTAATCATGAATCCCCCCTGCGCGGCGAAACATTCGTCACCCGCAAGATCACTCGCGGGCTGAGCCGCATCAAAATAGGATTGCAGGAATGTCTTTATCTCGGCAACCTCGGCGCCCTGCGCGATTGGGGACACGCCCGGGATTACGTCGAGATGCAATGGCTCATGTTGCAGCAGCCGGCGCCGGAAGATTTTGTGATCGCCACCGGCAAGCAACACAGCGTGCGCGATTTTGTGAACGCTGCCGCCGCCGAAATCGGCATGAAGATCGAGTGGAGGGGCGAGGGAACCGATGAAAAAGGGTTTGACTCCACGGGCAAGTGCGTCGTTGCCGTGGACCCCAGGTATTTTCGGCCCACCGAAGTCGAAACCCTGCTGGGTGACGCCACCAAGGCGCGGACGAAATTAGGATGGAAGCCAAAGATCACATTTGAAGAAATGGTTCAGGAAATGATGGTTGCTGATTTAAAAGCGGCGGAGCGTGATGAGCTCGTCAAGAAACACGGCCACAAGACCTATGACTATCACGAGTGAGGCCATCGGCAAGACAGCGCGAATCTATGTGGCCGGCCATCGCGGGTTGGTAGGTTCGGCCCTGGTGCGGCAACTGCAAGCCGCCGGCTACTCGAACCTCATTCTGCGAACTCGTGAGGAACTCAATCTTCTCGATGGCCAGGCGGTTGAGAACTTCTTCAACCAGCAATCCCCGGAGATCGTTTTTCTGGCGGCCGCCAAGGTCGGCGGCATCGTCGCCAACAGCACCTATCCGGCGGAATTCATCTTTCAGAACCTGCAGATTCAGAACAACATCATCGATCAGGCCCACAAGTCCGGCGTGCGCCGCCTGATATTTCTTGGTTCAAGCTGCATCTATCCCCGCGATTGCCCGCAGCCCATCAAAGAAGAGTATTTACTGACGGGGCCGCTGGAGGCCAGTAACCGCGCTTACGCCATCGCCAAGATCGCCGGCATCGAGTTGTGCCGGGCTTACAACCAGCAGTATGGAACCAGGTTCCTGGCAGTAATGCCCACCAACTTGTTCGGGGACAACGATAATTACGCCCTGACCACATCGCACGTGCTCCAGGCTTTAATCCGCAAGATGCATGAAGCCAGGGAGTCGGGTGCAAGCGAAGTCGAAATCTGGGGTAGTGGAACTCCGCGCAGAGAGTTTCTGTTCAGCGACGACGCCGCGGATGCCTGTATTTTCTTGATGAACCTTCCCGATGAAAAATTCGAGTCTCTGACTTCCGATGAGACGAACCCTCCGTTAATCAATGTCGGCGCCGGCAAGGATTTGACCATCCTCGAGCTGGCCGAGCTGGTCAAGGGCATTGTAGGTTTTGAAGGCAAGCTGGTTTTTGACACCAGTAAACCCGATGGGACCCCGCGCAAGCTTCTGGATATATCCAGGCTCACTGCGCTGGGATGGCGGCACAAAGTTTCCCTGAGGGAAGGGATTCAGCGGTCCTACTCGCATTTCCTAAGCGAGGTGGATGGCGTTAAACCTACTACTGAGAGCTAATCAGTTCCTTCTGGAATAATAAACATTGATCAACGAATC
>JBBSHD010000318.1:0-3046 GCA_038253455.1 Terriglobales bacterium
GAGCTGGTGGATTGCCACAAGTACGCGGGTTATGTGCAGGGATTGCGCCAGGAGGCCCAGCCGGAGTTGCCGCGCGTGGCCAAGAACAAGCAGGCAGACCAGCTTTCCGGTGAAGATGTGATGTCGCGCTGCGAAGAAATTTCTCAGGTCTATGCCGCCATTGAAAAGCTGCTGGCGGAGCGCAATCTCGTGACCTTCGGCGGGACCATCGTAAAGGCGGTGCAGCTTCTGCGCGAAAATCCGCTGGTGCTGGAGGAAGAGCGCAAGCGGGCGCGGTACATCCTGATCGACGAATTTCAGGATTGCAATACGGCGCAGATCGAGCTGGCCAGCCTGCTGGGAGGCGCGTCGCAAAACGTTTTTGCGGTGGGCGATCCTGACCAGGCGATCTATCGCTTCCGCGGGGCGTCGAGCGGAGCGTTCGTCCATTTCAAGCAGCGCTTTCCCGAGGCCAGGGAAGTCACGCTGGCGGAAAACCAGCGCTCCACACCATCCATCTTGCAGGCGGCCTATAGCGCTATCCAAAAAAATCCGGCAGCGCTGGCAAGCTTTGCCGGAGGCAAGGCGCGACAACCACTGGAATCGGCGCGCCACTCGCGCCACGTGGCCGGATGTTCCAACCAGCCGGATGAGCCGGGTCTGCAGCAGAGCTTGAATTTCAGCGAGTTTCCCAACCCGGCGGTGAACATCACCGTGGCCGGAAAGGCGAAACAACAGGCGCAGCATGTTGCGGATTCGATTTTGGCGTTGCGCGAGCAAAGCGGCGCCAACTGGAATGAGTTCGCGGTGCTTTTCCGGTCTCGGGCGCATAGCGAGGCGCTGATCGAGGCGCTCGCCGGGCGCGGCATACCCTTCGACTTGGCGGGCGCCAACCTGCTGGAGACGGGAATTTTGCGCGACGTGCTGGCCGTGTTGAGCTGCATTGATTCGCTGGCCGACAGCGTCTCGCTTTTTCGAATGGCCTTGCTGCCCCAGTTCGGCATCGACCTGCGCAAGCTGCAACTGCAGATGCGGGGCGCGGAACGCGGCATGCCGCTGGTCAAAACCCTGGAAGAGAGTGAAGCGGGAAAGCAACTGGTGGCGAAAATCATGAGCACGCGGGCGCGGCTGAAGCCCGAGACGCGGCCGCTGACCGCCGTTCTGGCCGACGTGATTCGTGAATTCGGTTTTGATGCGGGCCGTCCCGAAATCGGCGCGCTGCAAAAATTCGCCGCCAAATGGGAAGAAAAGCCGCTGACCCGCACCCGCGCCCTCCGCGAATTTATCGAATACCTGGGATGGTTCCGCCAGGCGAAGGGGACCCTGCAGATGGAGAAGCAGACCTCCGGCGACGCGGTGCGGCTGCTGACGATTCACGCCGCCAAAGGGCTGGAATTCAAGCACGTTTATGTGGTGCGCGTGAATTCTGGTAGTTTCCCGGTCAACTACCGGCAGCAACTGCTCGAGTTTCCGCCCAACTTGCGCTATCTCGGCGCCGAAACCCTGGCCGGGTTCTTCGACGATAAGGTTCTGCACCAGGAAGAGGAGCGCCGAATTTTTTATGTGGCTGTTACCCGCGCCCGGGACACGCTGACCATCATCGCCGAACCAGGAAAAGGGAAGGAGAAAGTCCCTTCATTGTTCGTGCGCGACCTGGTCAACGATTGCGCGGCCGACCCGAACCGCAGCTCGGCAATAAATTTGGTCCACCTCGCCGCCGCGGTCGGGCCGTCCCCAATATCTTCGGTTCCGGCGCCAGCGAGCGCGACCGGCAATGGAACCAAGGCGGCGAACGGAGCGGCACACGCCAACGGCAACGGACATTCCGCGGGCTCGCTGCCGGGTTCCGGCGTGGAAAACGGATCTGCCGCGGCTTGGCTGAATCTTGGCCCCGGAGTTCGTAACGAAATCTTGAGCGCTTACGCCATCGAAATGTACCATCGCTGCCCGCTGCAATTCAAAATTGCCCGCGACTGGAACATCCCCTCGGAACTTTCGGGGGCCTTGCAGTATGGATCGGTGATGCACACCGTCCTCAAAGATTATTTCGAATCGGTGAAGCAGCAGCGGCCGCACAGCCTGGAAAAGGTGCTGGAGATCTTCAAATTTCAGATGGAAGGCGCGCAGTTTGAGGACGCCTACCAGCGGCAACTGTACGAGAAGCAGGGGATTGCGGAGCTGACGGTCTTCATAGCGGCACGCGAGCAGGAGCCGCCGCCGGTGGTGCTGCAGACCGAATTTTCATTTCAGATGGAGGTCAATGGAAGCAAGGTGATCGGCCGCTTCGACCGCGTGGACCAAGGCCCCGGCGGAGGCGTGATCATCGTGGACTACAAGACGGGCTCGCCCAAGGATCAGGCTAAGGCGGACCAGAGCGTTCAATTATCGGTGTACGCGCTGGCCGCGGAAAAAGTATGGAAGGCGGCTCCGGAAAGCCTGGTGTATTACAACCTCGAAGATAACAGCAGGGTTACCACCACCCGCTGCGACGAGGACCTGCGCAAGATTGAAGAAGAAATTGCCAAGGTGGCGGAGGGCATACGGCGGGAGGAGTTCGCTCCCAACGTGGGCTTCCACTGCCAGTGGTGCAGCTACAGGAGCCTGTGTCCGGCAACCGAGGAGCGACTGTACGGAATCCAGAAGGCCACTGGTGAAGCGGTGGAAAGTCGCACATAGTCGGGCAGGCAGAATTTTTTTTGCGGCACACTCTTGATTTACAGGACACCTGAATATGACGGCAGGCATATCGGCAACGGAGATCGTGGTGTTTGTGGTGGCGATCGCGGCGAGCGCGACGGTGATGTGGTTCATCTGTTCGCGGCGGGGCCATGCCAATGACCCCTCCACTGCGGCTGAGGAGCTGGCGATGCAGGCGGTGCGCAACGACATGAACATGCTGCGCATGGCCACAGAAAGCTCGCTGCAGAGCCTGACCGGAATTTTCAGCTCGCAGCTCCAGGGGGTAAGCGGCAGCGTGCAGAGCGGCCTGGCGTCGATGACCAGCGAGGTGAACACCCGGCTGGATTCGATGAACTCGCATGTCGCCGAGCAACTGGCGAACAACGTA
>JBBSHD010000319.1:0-3045 GCA_038253455.1 Terriglobales bacterium
CTCGCGGTCTGCGGTCGAGATGACATTTGGTTCGGGTCTCGCTCGATTGACCTGCCCGGTTCACAAATAATACCCACCGCCTCTGGCACGATTTCGCGTCTGCGTTTAACCTGAACTGTCGCAACGGTTCCCCCCTCATGTCCCGCAAGAAATGGTTTAAGAGCTGGAAACTTCGGATTCTTTTCTTCCTCGCCGTCATCGGTCCCGGCTTTATTACGGCCAACGTGGACAACGACTCCGGCGGAATCTATACCTATTCCGCTGCCGGCGCGCAATTCGGATACCTGCTTCTCTGGACCATGATCCCCATCACCATCGCCCTGGTGGTGGTGCAGGAGATGTCGGCCCGCATGGGCGCCATCACCGGCAAGGGACTCAGCGACCTGATCCGCGAGGAATTTGGCTTTCGCGTAACTTTTTTCATGATGCTGGCGCTGGTGCTCACCAACCTCAGCAATGTGGTCGCCGAGTTTGCCGGAATCGCCACCAGCCTCGAGCTCTTTCATATCTCAAAGTTTGTCAGCGTTCCGGTGTGCGCCTTCATCGTCTGGTTCATGGTGGTGAAGGGCACCTACAAGATGGTGGAAAAAATCTTTCTGGCAGCTTCCCTCTTCTACATTTCCTACATCGTTGCCGGAACTGGAATCATGTCGCATTCGGGCTGGAGCCAGCCCCTGCTGGCCACCATTCATCCGCCCGCGCTCTCGGGATTCAAAGATTCCAAGTATCTCTACATGGTCATTGGCCTGGTGGGGACGACGATCGCCCCCTGGATGCAGTTCTACCTGCAATCCTCGGTGGTTGAGAAGGGCGTCACCGCTCGCCAGTATGGAGCTTCGCGTCTCGATGTCGTGGTCGGGTGCCTCTTCACCGACATCGTGGCCTGGTTCATCATCGTCGCCTGCGCCGCCACTCTATTTGCGCACGGTCACAACGAAATTCGCGACGCCGGCGACGCCGCCCAGGGCCTGCGTCCTCTTGCCGGGGAGTATGCCTACATTCTTTTTGCCCTGGGATTGTTTAACGCGTCGCTGTTCGCCGCTTCCATCCTGCCCATCTCCACCGCCTACACCGTCTGCGAAGGCCTGGGTTTTGAATCAGGAGTGAACAAAAAGTTTTCCGAGGCCAAAGTCTTCTACTGGCTTTACACCATCCTGATCGTCGCCGGGGCAGGCATCATCCTGGTGCCGCATGTCCCTTTGCTCAAGATCATTTTGCTGTCCCAGGTTTTGAACGGAATCCTGCTACCCTTCGTGCTGGTGTTCATGCTGCTGCTGGTCAACAAGTCGGAGTTAATGGGAAAGCATGTGAATTCGGGAATGTACAACGTCATCGCTTGGGGCACGTCGGCCGTGATGATCATGCTCAGCGTCGGAATGTTTTTTACCCTCGGCGGATAGGCGGCCTTAGACCTTCGCGTCTTGCAGCGCCTGATGCAGCGCATCCATTACCAAATGGCTGGCATGAACGGATTCCGGCCGCAACCCGCCCACCGCCGCTGCCACTGCTTCGCGCCGCAGCAATGCGGCATCGGATAACGAAAGTCCCGCCAGCATCTCGGTCAACGCCGATCCGCACGCGATGGCCGCAACACATCCGCGGGTGCGGAACCGGCTTTCCGCAATGGCGCCGTCAGCGATCCGCAGGGAAAGCTCCATGATGTCGCCGCACGCCGGGTTTTCCACGCGCACTTTCACGCCGGGCAAGGCCAGTTCGCCGGTGTTGCGCGGATGCTCGAAGTGGTCGAGCATTTGCGGTGGGAAGAGAGAAGTCATATGGCCGGTGACCACACGCCAGGGCTCCCGCCCGGCGTCAAAACGATTGTAGGTGAAAACCGATATCATCGAGAGATGCCACCGGAGGTCATCGACAGCGCAACGCCTCGCGACTTTAATCCGCAACGCGTGGTCAGCCTGCAACCCAGCGTGACCGTAATCTTCAAGCGCCTGGACTGCTCGACCGCCTCGTTGCCTGCACCAAATATTGCCTTGATCTGTGTCCCGGGATCGTCGCGAAACGTGGCTCGCTTGGCGCCAACGCTGCTGACGGCGCAAAATTGATCGTAGCCGACTCCTGGACGGCCACCAGCCGGCAAATTCTCGAATGCCGGCCCGACCTCGTCATCGCCTCTGTGCCCTACCAGGTCGAAGCGGTGGCCGAAATCATGCGCGCCGGAATCACGTTTCTGGGATTTGCTCCGCACTCGCTCGCCGATATCGACTCTGACATCTATCGCCTTGCCTCCATCATGGGATGTCCCGCCAGGGGCGCCGACCTGATCGCTGACATGCGGCAGCACATCGCCGCGGTCACGCAACGTGCCGCCGCCGCCGAACGGCAGCCGCGGGTGTATTGCGAAGAGTGGGGCAAGCCGTTGATCCATTCGCAGCCCTGGGTGGCGGAGCTGATTGCGGCGGCCGGTGGCCGGTTCCTGGGCGAGGCGGGCAAGCAGACCGACGCTTCCGCCATCATGACTGCTGATCCCGATGTGATCATCGCCGCCTGGTGCGGCGCAGGCGAACGCGTGCCGCTGGAGAAACTGGTTCGCGAGCGCCACTGGGAAGAAACCACCGCCGCTAAAAGTGGCACGGTATTTTGCGTGCGCGATGATTTCCTGAATACCCCCGCGCCCACCCTGGTTCATGGTCTCGATGCGCTGGCCTGCGCCATTCACCCCGAAATTTTTGGTGAGAGTGCCACAGGTCTGCGCCGGATCGCGCCAGGCAAAGAAAAGCCCGCGCCCGCCACAGAAACTTCCGCCGCCGGCCCCGAACCGCACCCTGCGGGCCAGCCCGGATGAAGCAAGTGGTGGCCGCATTGATCGTCCGCGACTCGCAGATCCTGATTTGCCAGCGCACCCGTCACCAGCCCATGCCTCTCAAGTGGGAATTTCCCGGCGGCAAGATAGAAACCGGCGAGCAGCCGCGCAACGCGCTGGTGCGTGAGCTCGATGAAGAACTGGGCATCGCCGCCACCATCGGGGACGAAGTGGCCCGCCTGCAGCACGAGTATAAGAACGGAAACGCCGTAGAGCTGCGGTTTTAC
>JBBSHD010000320.1:0-3033 GCA_038253455.1 Terriglobales bacterium
GAGCAACAGCAAGGTTACAGCGGCGCACGTAAAGCAACTGCGTGAGCAGACCGGCGCGCCCATGATGGATTGCAAGAACGCGCTCACCGAGTGCAACGGCGACATGGAAGCTTCGATTGTGTGGCTGCGCAAGAAAGGCATCGCCACCGCCGCCAAGAAAGCGGTGCGCGCCACCAGCGAAGGCCTGGTGGTCAGCTACATTCATGCCGGCGGCAAGATCGGTGTGCTGCTCGAAGTCAATTGCGAGAGCGATTTCGTGGCCCGCACGCCCGAGTTCAAGGAATTGGTGCACGATATCGCGATGCATATCGCCGCCAGCGATCCCCGCTATATTCGCCGCGAAGATGTCACTCCCGATGCGTTCGACCGCGAGAAAGACATCTACCGCTCGCAGGCAGCGGCCACCGGCAAGCCCGCCGCGGTAGTGGAAAAAATCGTGGAAGGCAAGATGGCGAAGTTCTACGAGGAGGTCTGCCTCTACGACCAGCCTTTCATCAAGGAACAGAGCATCTCTGTTTCCCAGTTGATTGCCACCAAGGTAGGCAAGCTGCAGGAAAACATCACCGTCCGGCGCTACGCCCGCTTCAAAGTGGGCGAAACCTCGGAAACCATTGCCGTAACCAAAACGCCCGCGGCCGGCGAAGAAAGCGCGTCCGCCGCTTCCTGATTTTGCGGGCTGCATGCAAGTGCGGCCCGGGCGTGCAACTCGTAATCGCAGTCGATCGGTAACAAGCACATCATGAATCCGGCATTCAAACGCATTCTGCTGAAGATCTCCGGCGAAGCTCTTGCCGGGGGCCGGGAATTCGGCATTGATGTGGCGCGGGTGCATGAGATTGCCACCGAGATTCAGGAAGTGGCCGCCACCGGGGTGCAGGTCGCGATCGTGGTAGGCGGCGGAAACTTCTTTCGCGGGGTGGCCGAACAGGCCCACCGCATGGACCGCGTCTCCGCCGATCACATGGGCATGCTGGCCACCATGATTAATGCGCTGGCCATGCAGGATGCGCTGGAGAAACGCTCGGTCGAGACCCGCGTCATGTCGGCGATTGAAATGAACCAGGTGGCCGAGCCGTTCATTCGCCTGCGCGCCTTGCGCCATCTCGAACGCGGGCGGGTGGTGATCTTCGGCGCCGGCACCGGCAATCCTTACTTCTCCACCGACTCCGCCGCGTCGTTGCGCGCCATGGAGGTCAAGGCCGACGTGCTGCTCAAGGCCACCAAAGTGGATGGCATCTACGACGCCGATCCCGTCCTGGTGACGGACGCAACCAAGTTCCCCAGGATCTCATACATGGACGTCATCAAAAAAGGGCTGAAGGTCATGGACACCACCGCCATCAGCCTGTGCAAAGACAACAACATGCCCATCATCATCTTTAATCTTAACCAGCCCGGCAACATCAAGCGCGTAGTCATGGGCGAGCGCATCGGGTCGCTGATCAGCTCGCGTCCCTAGACTCTCGCGGCGCCGCACTCTTCCTTCCGGTTTTACCGCATCGTGAATTTCATTCACCGTTTATTTATAATGGCGGCTCCAACAAAGCTCCTCCAGGCAAACTTATGGCCCAACTGACAATGGTTAGCATTCCCGCGCTCAAGGACGCCTACATCCAGCTCAAGATCCGCATGGATAAGGCGGTCAACGACTTCCGCAATGATCTTGCGGCCACCCGCACCGGCCGCGCCTCGGTGCATATGCTCGACGAGGTGCGCGTGGAACTCTACGGCGCCGAGATGCCGCTCAACCAGGTATCGCAAGTGCATGCCGCCGAAGCCCAGTTGATCACCGTACAGCCTTACGATCCCACCGCGCTGGCGGCCATTGAAAAAGCGATCACCGCCGCCGGGCTGGGCCTCAACCCGCAGAGCGACGGCAAGATCATCCGGCTGCCCATTCCCGCGCTCACCGAAGAGCGCCGCAAGGAGATGGTGAAGCACCTGAACCGCGTGCTCGAAGAACATCGCACGGCGGTGCGTAATATCAGGCGCGACGGCAACGACATCATCAAGAAGGCGATGAAGGACAAGACCATCTCCGAAGACGAGGAGCGCCGGGCGCTGGACGAAATTCAAAAGCTTACCGATGAAGAAATTAAGAAGATGGAAGAGCTGTCGAAGAACAAGGAAAAAGAAGTGATGGTGATCTAGGGTTCGGGCGGCGGGCTATGAGGTTTCGTGCGGCGAACCACGTTTGAATTTAACCTGAACCCGCGACAAGCTTTTTCTTGTGGGATAGAAGACCAGGTTTTATATGTCCTCCGGGCGTAAGCCGAGTTTTATATGAATTGTCATTCCGAGCGCAGCCGAGGAACCTTTTGTTTTCCTGTAAGGCGGTAAGAGTTCAGCCTGACACTGAACCCTCAACCGGCCTTCGCATTGGTTCTACGCGCAGCCTGCCTTTGACCTGCCTGGCAAACCTCGAAACGCCTTCCCCTAACTCAAGCCAGTGGGAGTTTGCTCGTTCCGTACCCGCGGTGAAGGAATTGTTTCCTTCCGCCGTTAGAGTCAATGGCAGGCTACGCGTAAAACCTGGGCATCCATCGTTCCGAGGGTGCGGTATGTGGCGGCTGTGCTATTTGCGCCAGGGAAACAAAGGGTTCCTCGGCTTTCGCTCGGAATGACAATTCACTCAAAACGCGTACTTCGTTCTGAAGGACAAATAAAACGTATTCTTCTGTCCCGAAGGACATGTGAAACGTGGGCTCCCGCTGCTCAATCAATGCGATTATCGGACAGCCAACTATGAAAATACTCTAGAGTCAACGGCAGGCTACGCGTAGAACCTGGGCATCCATCGTTTCGAGGCTGCGGTATGTGGCGGCTGTGCGGTTTGCGGCAAGGAAACAAAGGGTTCCTCGGCTGCCGCTCGGAATGACAATTCACGTAAAACGCGTACTTCGTTCTGAAGGACAAATAAAACGTATTCTTCTGTCCCGAAGGAAATATGAAACGTGGGCAGTGCGGCTAGGACGCGCTCAGCGCCAGGTGTTCCATGCGGCTGCGCGCCAGGTCGGCCAGGGCATCGATGAA
>JBBSHD010000321.1:0-3021 GCA_038253455.1 Terriglobales bacterium
CATTTCCAGGGTGACGTGAAGGACAACAAGATCGTGCAATACCGCGTGAACGCCAGGATTACCTTCGAAGTTGAAGGGTAACCGCCGCCAGGCCGCATCTTAACTGTGTGTTAGTGCTACTTAATTCAAACTCAAAGGAGAACTACCCGTGAACGTAAATGGAATTCTTCAGCAGTATGCCGGGAACAACCCCGCCGTAGCGGCCGGGGACGTGATGGAACACTATCAAAGTGTGGCCCAGGAATTGTCGCAGGATGACGTGGCGCAAGGCCTGTCGGCTGCTTTCAACTCTGACCGTACGCCCGCTTTTGGCCAGATGCTTTCCGGCCTCTTCCAGAATTCAAATCCGGAACAGAAGAGTGGATTGCTCAACCAGTTGCTGAGCGGAGCAGGCTCGTCGGGGCTGGCAGGCATGCTCGGCGGAGCACTGAGTGGCCTCGCCGGCTCCGGACGGGTCACGCCTGAAATGGCCAGCCAGGTCCCTCCCGCAGCGGTTGCGGCGGCGGCCACCCAGGCCCACAGCCAGAACCCATCCATCGTCGATTCGATCAGCGGATTCTATGCACAACATCCCGCGCTGGTGCAGACACTGGGAGCGACCGCCCTGACCATCGCAATGTCACAGATGTCCAAACGAAATTCCTAGCTTGCGGCGATACCCACGGCATTAAGCCGTGGGTATCAGCTTCCCCCCCGATCGCACCGGTCGCGAGATTGGCGCCGGGCGTTGCTCACCCTTGTACGACGCAGCCAAACCTCATTGCAATCTCTTATAATGGGCATGTGCTCATACGTTTTCGCAGACCCTTCATTATCTTTTCGCTGCTGATTTTCGCATCCACATTGGTTGTGACCGCCGGCAGTTCTGCCGCCACTACGCCGCCGGGTGGCGTCCTCGTCCTGGTGCTGCCCTTCGATGACAACTCACGCGCTCCCGGCCTCGAATGGGTAGGCGAAAGCTTCAGCGAAGTACTGGCCATGCGGCTGGCTTCCCCCGATCTCTACTTCATCGGACGCGCCGATCGCAACTACGCTCTCGACCGCCTCGGCATCCCCATTACGGTTCATCCTTCGCGCGCCACCGTCTACCGCATCGCCGAAGAGATGGATGTCGATTACGTCATCATGGGCAGCTACAAGTTCGATGGCCAGAATTTTGCCGTGCATGGCCAGTTGCTCGACATGAAGCGGCTGAAGATGTATCCCGACTTTTCAGAGTCGGGCCCGATTACGCAGTTGACCGCCATCCAGGGTGCTCTGGCATGGCGCTTTCTGACCACACTCGTCCCCGACAGCACCTACACCCGCGACCAGTTCCTGGCGCAGACCCCTCCCATTCCCACCGAGGCCTTTAAGAATTACATTCGCGGGCTGCTCGATACCGAACGTCCCGCCAGGATCGCGCATCTCAAGGAAGCGCTTCGGCTGGCGCCGGACTATTCCTCAGCGCAGCTTCAGCTAGGCAAAACCTACTACCAGGCGCGGGATTACAAGAACGCCATTGCCTGGCTGGAAAAGATCCCAGTCAAGGATTCAGCCGCACCCGAGTCTCGCTTCTACCAGGGCCTGGCCGCATACTATGCGGGCGAATTTGATCGCGCCGAAAAAGCCTTTCGCTTCGTGGTTGCCCGGCTTCCTCTTACCGAGGTTTATAACAACCTGGGAGTGCTTGAATCCCGCCGCGGACGCCGCTCTGCCATCGACTACTTCCGCAGAGCCATTAACGCCGACCCTCAGGAGCCCGATTATCGTTTCAATCTGGCCGTCGCCTGGTATCGCCTGGGAAATCGTGAGGCCGCATTCAAGGCGGTGAAAGATTCATTGGCCCTGAGACCGGCTGATCCCGAGGCGCGCGAATTGCTTGCCTTGATCATGCAGCCTGCTGCCGAGCCGGCCCCGGCAGCGCCTGCCACCGTGGCTTCGTCGTCGCCGCCGCCCACCCCAGTTCCCGCCATCGCAGCTGCGCCCCGCCCCAATATTCCCGCCGAACGGGTCAAATCCGAATACAACGAGACTCCCTATCACGAGCTCGCCATGGCGCTGGAGAACGCCCGCGAAACCAGTCTCGCCCGGAAAGACCCCGGCGCCCACCTGCGTGATCACATCACCCGCGGCCGCGCCTGGCTGCAGGATGGCGACGCCGACGCCGCGCAGCGAGAATTTCACGAGGCCCTCACCATGGATCCGGCCAACGCCACCGCGCGCGCCGGTCTTGCCCAGGTGCAGGAAAGCAAGCGCGATTACATCGCGGCACAGGCCGAAGCGGTGGCCTCCATCCTCGCCAAGCCCAACGTCGAAGCCTACCTGGTGCTCGCGCGGCTTGACCTGCAGAACCACAACCTCCCTTCCGCGGGAGAAAATGCTGACAAGGCCCTTGCTCTCGAGCCCGCCAACCCCGATGCACGCGACCTGAAGCGCAGGGTCGCGGCGGCTTTGAATCTTGCCGTCACCCACCAGTTTTAGTGTTGAGCTGTGAGGTCCACCATGAAAATCCCCGCGTTCTCCGGTTTCACTTCAGTTTGTCCAGATAAAAGTTCTGCAGGTAAATCTTCCGCCAACAATTTTGCCATCCCGCGTTCTGCCGGCATCCTGCGGGCGTGGCTCGTGGTTTGCACCCTGCTCGTGTTGCTGCCCGCTCTGCCGGCTCGCGCCGATGTGATCAAGGGGGTGGTCGATGGGCCCATTCATCCCATCGTCGAGGAATATATCGGCCGCGCGCTCGACCAGGCTGCCCGCGAAAAGGCTGAAGCCGTGCTCATCGAAATTCGCACCCCCGGCGGCCTGGTCGATTCCACTCGCGGCATTGTGACTCGCATCCTGGCTTCATCGGTGCCGGTGATTGTCTACGTATCGCCCACCGGCAGCCGCTCCGCTTCCGCGGGGTTTTATATTTTGGAATCCGCCGACATCGCCGCCATGGCCCCCGGCACCAATACCGGCGCCGCGCATCCCGTGACCCTGGGCGGGGAAAAAATGGATCCCGTCATGAAAGAGAAGATGGAAAACGATTCCGCCGCCTTC
>JBBSHD010000322.1:0-3008 GCA_038253455.1 Terriglobales bacterium
ACGACGACGGCGGCGACGAAACCATATCCATCGAGCGACTGACCTCGGAAAAAGAGAGCAGCCCCATCATCCGGCTGGTGGATACCACCATCTTCACCGCGTTGCAGCGCCGCGCCAGTGACATCCATATCGAAAGCTTCGACGATTCGGTGATCATCAAGTACCGCATCGACGGAGTGCTGCAGCCGGCCATGCAGCCCATCGCCCGCGAGCACCATTCCACCATCATCTCCCGCATCAAGGTCATGAGCGAGCTCGACATTGCGGAGCGCCGCGTGCCCCAGGATGGCCGCTTCCGCGTACGCTACGGCGATCCCCCGCGCTTCATCGACTTCCGGGTTTCCATCATGCCGTCGATCCATGGCGAGAATGCAGTGCTGCGCGTGCTGGACAAGGAATCGATGAGCGCCAAGTTCCGCAACTTGACGCTCGACGTAGTGGGCTTCAGCGACGACGACGTAAAAAAATTTCGCCGCTATATCAAGGAACCTTACGGCATGGTGCTGGTTACCGGCCCCACCGGCAGCGGCAAGACCACCACCCTTTACGCGGCGCTCAACGAGATCAAGTCGGAAGAAGACAAGATCATCACCATCGAAGATCCGGTGGAATACCAGATTCGCGGCGTAACCCAGATCCCGGTGAACGAGAAAAAGGGATTGACGTTCGCCCGCGGCCTGCGCTCCATCCTGCGCCACGACCCTGACAAGATCATGGTGGGTGAAATCCGCGACACCGAGACCGCCCAGATCGCCATTCAGTCGGCGCTCACCGGCCACCTGGTGTTCACCACCGTCCACGCCAACAACGTGGTGGACGTCATCGGCCGCTTCCTCAATATGGGGGTTGAGCCCTACAACTTCGTATCCGCCCTGAACTGCATCCTGGCGCAGCGCCTGGTGCGCATGATCTGCGAGTTCTGCAAGAAGCCCGTGGAATACTCGGCCGACATGCTCGACGCCAGCGGCCTTGATCCCGCGGAGTGGAAAGATTTTGTTTTCTACGAAGGGGAAGGCTGCATCGAGTGCGCCGGCACCGGCTATCGCGGACGCACCGCCATCCACGAGCTTTTGGATTTAAGCGACCACGTGCGCGAGATGATTCTCGATAAGAAACCCAGTTCTGAAATTCGCCGTGCCGCGCGCGAAGAAGGCATGCGGTTTCTTCGGGAGTCGGCGCTGGAACGCGTGCGCGCCGGCATCAGCACCATGAAGGAAATCAACAAGGTCACGTTTATCGAAAGTATGCGCTAAGCCGCTGTTCGCAGGTATATTCTTGCACTGGAAGCATTAGCTCGAAAAAGTACCGCCTATAACACCTATACAAATGGCAGACGCTCAATTCAGCGCACCCCGGCCGACACTGGCCTGCGAAATCACTCCGGAGCGAGTGATCTCGGCGCGCGCATCCCGCGCTGCCTCCGCCAGCGGGGTCGAAGCTTATTCATCGCGCACCGTGGCGGCGGGCACGGTCGCGCCCTCGCTGGCGCCGCATAACGTGCTCGACGGCGATGCCCTGCGCCGCGCCATCTCAGAATCTCTGGGCGAGGTTGCGGGCGGCGCGCGCGATGTCATCGCCATCCTGCCCGATGCGGCGGTGCGCGTGGTGCTGCTCGAGGTTGAGTCACTGCCCGACAAGGCCGAGGACGCCCTGGGCTTCGTTCGTTTTCGCCTGCGCAAGTCGCTGCCTTTTGACGTGGACGCCGCCGCCGTCTCCTACCACGCCCGCCTGGCCGGGGACACCTTCCACCTGGTGGCCGCGGTTACTCCACTGGCCGTGCTCGAGGAATATGAGAGCGCCTTTCGCGATACCGGCTACAGTCCCGGGGTGGTGCAGCCGTCAATGCTCGCCGCGCTTGGCCTGGTCGATGCGTCGCCCGCCGCCATGATCGTGAAAGTGGATGCCGCCCACGCCACAGTGGCCATCGTCGATGCCGGGCAGCTTCGTCTCTTTCGCCAGCTCGACATCATTCTCACTCCCAGCGAAAAAGGGTTGGACCTGGCCGCCAATGTGCGCCCGTCACTCGTGTTTTTTGAGGACACCTACAAATCCAGGATTAACCGAATATTTTTTACCGGGGCCGTCCCCTTGGCGGACGTGCGGGATGCGCTTGAGGAACAAACCGGAATCCGCCCGCAAGAACTGGTCGCCATGCAGACCGGAGAAAATCAATCCTCCAACGCCGTTCCCAAATCGTGGCTGAGCGGTGTTCTGGGAGCGCTGGCCTAAGACATGCGTTTTGACATCAATCTCGCGACCCACCCTTATGAGGATGCGCGGCAGTTCTATATTCGCTGGGGCAGCGCCCTGGCGGCCACCGCGGTGCTTACCCTGGTGCTGTTGTCGCTGCTCTATTCCAACTGGCGCAGTTCGCGCGACATCGAGGCCCAGATTACCGACTTGCATCGCCGGATCAATGTGGTGGATTACGAGCGCTCCACCAATGAAGCCATCCTGAACCGCGCGGCCAACCTCGCCACCCGCAACCGTTCCGCGTTTCTGAATGCGTTGATCGTGGAGAAATCATTTTCCTGGACCGAAGCCCTTGCCGATCTCGAAGAGATGGTGCCGCCGGGCGCGCATGTGCTGGCGATCTCGCCGAGACTGGGCGAAGACAACCAGTTGACCGTCGAAATCAATGCGGAGAGCCAGTCTCGCGATAACCTGCTGTTGCTGGCGCGGCGGCTGGAAAACTCCGCCCACTTTCGCCGTCCCGTGATCCGCAACGAAAATAACAGCAAGACACCCGAAGGCCTGACCACGGTGAAATTTGTGATCGACGCGCTGTATGCGCCGGGAGTGGCGCGCTGATGGCAAATCTCGCAACCACCCGCCGCCGCTTCAAACTTGCCATCGCCGCCCTGCTGTTGCTTGACCTGGTGGTCGCGGCCTACCTGCTGTCGCCTTCCGGCCGCTCCCATGCCTTGCGCGAAGATGAATACAGCCGCTTGCAGAACGAGCTCCAGCTCAAGACCAAGCAGTTGGAACCCCAGCGCGGCATCGACAAG
>JBBSHD010000323.1:0-3004 GCA_038253455.1 Terriglobales bacterium
GAGTTGGCAGTTTTTTCGGTTTTAGGGTTCATTCACAGCTTCGCAGCCGAGGAACCCTTTGTTTCCTTTAAGGTGGCAGGAGTGTCAGCCTGAATCAGTGGATTCACCCCGCCTTCGAATTGGTTCTACGCGCAGCCTGCCTTTGATCTTCCTGGCAAACCAGGAAATCTGTCAGCGTTTTTCCTAAACCAAACCAATGGGGGCTCGTGCTTTCCGCAAGCGCATTCTCCTTAACGCGGAATCGTTTTCTTCCGCCGTTAGAGTCAACGGCAGGCTACGCGTAAAGCTTGAGCGTCGATTCCTTTGACTCTGCGGCTGGACCGGCTGCCCGGTTTGCGTCAAGGAAACAAGAGTTTCTTCGGCTTCGCTCGGAATGACAATTCATGTAAGACGTGCGTTTCACTTCCAAAGGACATAGCACGCGCACTTCAATCCCAAAGAATCAGGCGCCGAACAACGATTCCCATTGCGGCCCGGGAGTGAGCGGCTGCGCGGCAATTTTCAAGTTGGCGGCCACGTGAGCGCGCCGGGCCATGCCCACCAGGCTGCATGCGATGCCGGGAGCGGAGCGCGCGAACTGGATGGCGCTTTCGGCGTCGCTCGCCGTGTTCAGCTTTTTTTTCAGGTTGTCGGGGAGACCTTCGGTGAGCTGTCCCTGGCCGAGGGACGCGCTGCCGATCAGGGCAATGCCGTGATGGCGGGCGGCGTCGGTGCTGGAAGCCGGGCGGCCGTCGATCTTCTGGTTCTTGCTGGCTGCCAGCTCGGGCATCGACAGGTTGAACGGCGCCTGGATAAAGCGCATGTGGTGTTCCGTGCCGCCGGCTTCGCGAGCGATCTCGGCCACCATGCCCACGCTCATATAGGCGGGCTGCTGCTCCGGGACGCGAAACGCGCTCCACGACGCCACCCCGTAATAGCGGATTTTCTTGTTCTTGACCGCCTCCTCCAGCATGACGAACGCCGCCTTGAGGCGTTCGCGAAATACCGCCGGGGTCAGCTCGCGCATCTGGGTTTCAGGGTTATGCACGTAAAACACATCGATGGTTTCGAGGCCGAGGTTGCGGCGCGATCGTTCCAGTTGGTCGGCCAGATAGTCCGGCGCCATGCAATGCATGCCGCCCACGATGTCCTCGGGACGAGCGATCCCGGGCTGCACATACTGGCGGGTGAAGTAGTCGCGCGGGTCTTCGGGAATGTCCTCGTCGAAGGCCAGGTAGCCGGCCTTGGTGCACACCAGCACCGCGTCGCGCGAAAGCTCGCCATCAGAGATCAGGAACTGCAGCGCCTCGCCGATGTTTCGCTCCGACCGCTGGTTGCGATAGTTGATCGCCGTGTCCACCACATTTACGCCCCCGCGCAGGGCCGCGGTGATGGCTTCCAGGTAGGAATTATCGGTGGCCGCGTCGGGCTCGCCCAGGTAGGTTCCCAATCCAATGGTGGAAAGACATAGCTCGCCGACACCGGGAACGCTATCCAGGCAGCGGAAATGGCCGGCTTCGTCGAGGTGGGGGAATGCCTTGCTGTATTTTTTGGTGCCGGGTGAGGTCGCGAATCCTGTGATCATCGAGGTTTATTGTAACAACGCGCGGCGGGCGACTGGATGATGGAGTTGTGTGACAAGTGAAAGGTGGGAGTTGTCTTCGTTCAACCTAAGAGATAATCAAGAGGCGGTCAGCTTGAGAGTGGCCGAATGTGATCCGAATACAAGAAGAAGGCAGACACCGAGCCAAACGCCCATTCATCTCCCCCAGAAAGAACACTATGACGATTACCTGCGTGATTCGCTACCAGATCGACCCGTTCCAGCGAGAGGCGTTCAAAAAATACGCGGAGAATTGGGGCCGCATCATTCCTCGATGCGGCGGCCACCTCGTCGGATACTTTCTGCCTCATGAAGGCACCAATGATGTTCCCTGGGGCTTGATCGCTTTCGATGGCCTCGCTTCCTATGAGGCCTACAGGGCCCGCTTGAAATCAGATCCGGAAGCGCTGGAAAACTTTGCCATGGCTCAGAGCAAACGCCTTATCATCCGCGAAGAGAGAAACTTCGTCGAAGTCGTCGATGGGACCTTCGGCCTTCCCTCGACGCTCGCAGGAGCGCTGTAATTGCCATGACCACTCAACTGGAAAAAGGGCGGGCTTTTCGCGCGCTGCATGGGCGTGATACTGCATTCATCATTCCTAATCCGTGGGATGTTGGTACGGCACGCTTGCTGGCGCGGCTCGGTTTTGCAGCGCTGGCCACCACCAGCGCCGGATATGCTTTTTCTATTGGGCAGCGCGACAACACCATTGACCGCGAGACCATGATGTCGCACGTGGCCGCGATAGCGTCCGCTACCGATCTGCCGGTCAGCGCCGATCTTGAGAACGGCTTTGGCGATACGCCCGACGATGCCGCGCTGACCATCAAGCTGGCGGCGGCAGCGGGAACTGTCGGTGGCTCTATCGAGGATGCAACCGGGCGCGCCGACCATCCTATATATGACCTGGCGCTGGCGGTCGACAAAATGGCTGCGGCGGCTGCCGTGGCGCATGACCTGCCCTTTACTTTCACCCTGACCGGGCGGGCGGAGAACTACTTGCACGTCCGGCCTGACCTGAAAGACACCATCAAGCGGCTACAGGCTTACCAGGATGCCGGCGCCGACGTTCTTTATGCGCCGGGTCTTACGTCCCGTGAGGATATCGCCGCTTTGGTCAGCTCGGTTGACCGTCCGGTGAATGTATTGATGGGATTGCAAGGCGAGCATCTGGACCTGGCCGGGTCGTCCCTCCTGGGAGTCAAGCGTCTCAGCGTGGGTAGCGCTCTCTCGCGCGCGGCCTTAGGCGCATTTCTTCGCGCAGCCCGTGAGATGCGGGACCACGGCACGTTCGCTTTTGCGGAGGAGGCCGAGAGCTATCGCGATATCAGCAACATGTTCACGATTGAATAACGGTGGGGAGTGCTGGTCAAGAATGAATATCTTCCACAAGTAAAACCACAATGATTAGTGAGGCTAAA
>JBBSHD010000324.1:0-2993 GCA_038253455.1 Terriglobales bacterium
AATTTATGCTGCTGGGTTCGACCTCGGTGCAGGTATGCACGGCGGCGATGCACTACGGATTCCGCATCGTGAATGACATGATCGAGGGCCTCGACCAGTACCTCGCGGACAAAGGCTTCGCCTCCGCCATGGATGTGGTGGGCAAGGCGGTCAATCGCGTGCGGGACTGGGGCGATCTCGATTTGAATTACCAGATCATCGCCAGGATCGACGCGCAGAAATGTATTGGCTGCAATCTTTGTTACATCGCCTGTGAAGATGGGGCCCACCAGTGCATCACGTCGCAAACGCGTCCGGCGGGCGATCTGCGGGAGGGTTTGCCGGCGAAGCATGTTCCCCACATCATTGAAGAGGAATGTGTCGGCTGCAATCTCTGCGCGCTGGTGTGCCCCGTACCTAATTGCATCACCATGCACCAGGTTGAAAACGGCAGGCCGCCTATGACATGGCGGCAGTTGCAGGAGGCCCGGGGGCGGCAGCCGGGTTGCGACATCCGGGAACTTTTGGCCAAGGGCGAGACCACCGTCTAAAGGCAGGGCCGGGGCCATCAATCAGGCGCGAGCGTGGGATGCCGCCAGGGTAGCGCGCCCGGTCATCATGCCGGCGTAGTAAACGATGAAGGCCACGGCAAAACCCACGAACCAGGAATAGTCGTAAAGAAAACGCAGTGGCGGAACCACCAACCCGACCAGCGCAACCGCGCTTCCCGCCAGCAGTGCGGCGATTGCCTTCCAGTTAAAGCCGCCGGAATATTCGTAAGCGGCATCGCGCAAATAGAGATCATCCACCAGCAGGATGCGGCGGCGCACCAGAAAATAATCGCAAATCATGATGCCGGCGATCGGGCCCAGTACCGCGGCATAGCCGCCCAGCCATCCGAAGATAAAGGTACGGTGATTGGCCAGCAGCTTCCACGGCATCATGGCAATGCCCATGAAGCAGGTAATGACTCCGCCGGTCTTGAAAGAGATCTTTCGCGGCCACAGGTTGGAAAAATCATTGGCGGGCGAAACCACATTGGCGCCGATGTTGACGTTCAAAGTGGCCAATATGATGGCCAAAAGCGAGATAACGACGGCCACCGGAGAATGAAACCGGCTGAGCAGTTGCACCGGGTCCCAGATCGCGGCGCCGTAAATCACCACCGTCGCTGAAGTGACTGCCACTCCGATAAAGGAGTAGAGGGTCATGGTGGTCGGCAGGGCAATGGCTTGTCCTATCATTTGCTGGCGCTGGTTTCGCGCGAAGCGGGTGAAGTCAGGGATGTTCAACGATACCGTTGACCAGAACCCCACCGTGCCATTGAGTGCCGGAATGAGAAATTTAATGAATTCGGTATTGTTGCTGAACTTGGAATGGGCTGACAGCATAGGCCCGAAGCCGCCGGCATTCTTGTAAGCCCAGCCCAGCAGCATAAATCCCACTGCGAGCAGGACGGGAGCGCTTACTCCCTGCAAGAATCTTATGTACTCGATGCCTTTCAAGACCACGGCCAGGTTGATCGCCCAGAATGCGATGAAGCAGATGGCCACTCCGTTGGGATTCTGCGCCCATGATGGCCATATGGTTGCCAGCAACGTATTGATGGCTTCTCCGCCTATCCAGGTTTGAATTCCGAACCAGCCGCAAGCCACCAGGGCGCGCAGTACTGCGGCAATGTTGGCTCCGAGTACGCCAAATGAAGCGCGCGCCAGCACGGGAAAGGGCACTCCGTACTTGGCGCCGGGGTGCGAGTTCAGAAGCATGGGCGCCAGGACGATGGTGTTGCCGATAAATACGGTGAGGACTGCCTGCTTCCAATCCATGCCACCCTGAATAAGGCTGGCGGCCAGCATGTAGGTCAGAATATTGACCGACATCGATACCCAGAGCGCGGCAAAATTGTAGGTTCCCCAGGTCCGGCGCGAAGGGCCGGCAGGGGCGAGGTCAGGGTTATACAGGGAACTCGCTTCGATGCGCGCGCCCGCGGGCTGGAGCTGTGAGCTCATGACGGAATATGCACTTGAGGCATGGATGGGAACCTGCCCTGGGGCATAATTATTCCGAGTTGCCGGGCTTTCCCGTCCTCGACACCAGCGGCTTATAGCTATCTGGGCGCCGGTCGCGGAAGAACTGCCATGTCTTGCGGACTTCGGCGATCATATCGAGATCAAGGTCGGCGACCACAAGCTCATCCTTATCGCGGCTGCCCTGGGCAATAATTTTTCCGCGCGGCGTGCAAAAGTAACTCTTGCCGTAAAACTCCCCGATCGCCCACGGCTTTTCGACGCCGACCCGGTTGATCGCTCCGACAAAGTATCCGTTGGCGACGGCGTGTGCCGGTTGTTCCAGTTCCCACAGATATTCGGAAAGGCCGGCCACGGTGGCGGAGGGATTAAAGACGATCTCAGCGCCGTTCAGGCCGAGGATGCGGGCGCCTTCGGGAAAATGACGGTCGTAAAAAATGTAAACGCCGATGCGGGCATATTTCGTCTGGAAGGTAGGATAGCCGGTGTCGCCGGGGGTGAAGTAAAACTTCTCCCAGAATCCGGGCGCGACCTGGGGAATATGGTGTTTTCGATATTTGCCGAGGTAAGCGCCATCGGCGTCGATCACGGCGGCGGTGTTGTAGTACAGCCCGGTCATCTCTTCTTCATAGAGGGAGACGACGATTGCCATGTGGTTGTCGGCGGCCAGCTTCTGCATCAATTTGGTGGTGGGGCCATCGGGAACCCGCTCGGTCATGTCGTACCATTTGGCATCCTGTTCGGCGCAGAAATAAGGGCCATAGAACAATTCCTGCAGGCAAAGAATCTGGACTTTTTCCTTCACCGCCTGTTCGATCAACTTGAGATGCTTGTCGATCATCGCCTGCTTGATTTCCGACATGCTATGGTCGGGACCGAGCACGTTTTTAGCTTGTATAAGTCCACAACGAACGTTTCGAGCCATCGCTATCCCCTGGTTAAAGAATAAGTTTTAAGGCAATCGAATATATAACGGAAAGCCTGGCC
>JBBSHD010000325.1:0-2991 GCA_038253455.1 Terriglobales bacterium
CTGGCGGGTTGCTGGTGTCAATCTTGATCAGCCCGCTCAGGATCTGGATGGTTTCATCCTGCCACTGCCGGTTCACCTGCGCGGACACCGCCGGCGCCAGGCACAAACTCAAGCCAAGTACAGCCAGGAACGTGGATCGCATGGGATTTCTCCTGATATGGATTGCAGCCTGCATTCTAGCCCCATCCTCCGGACGAACGCGGCAAGATTCGCCGGCTTACTTGGACCAGTTGGTGGGTTTCCGGTCCCAGCGGTGGTTTCGAAGGATGTACATCAGCTCGCGGCGCAGCGTACGCCCGTCGCTCAAGCCGATATTTTCTGTGAGATGTTCCTCTTTGCGCATGCCCACGATGGTGGTGCTGACGTGAGGATTGGAGAGTATATACTTCAACGCCATGCCCGCCATCGTCAAATGCGGAGGCAACAGCGGCCGCAATTTTTCCACCCGCTCCAGCGTGGCTGCCAGGTTTTCAGGATTGAAATATCCTGACCGCCAGTCATCTTCGGGGAACGTCGTTTCCGCGGTCATCTTGCCTGCGAGGCTGCCTTCGTCCAGGGGCACGCGCGCAATCACGCCGATATTCAGCTTGCGGCAGGCCGGCAGCAGGTCATCTTCCGGCGACTGGTCAAAAATGTTGTAGATCACCTGCACCACATCCACGCATCCTGAATACAGCGCCTTGATGCCGTTGTTGGGCTCCCAGCGGTTCAAGCTGATGCCAAACGCCCGTATCAACCCCTCAGCCTTGAGCTGATCGACGATCGCCACCCAGCGCTCGTTGCTGGCCCAACTGTCGTCCCACACGTGAAACTGCAGCAGGTCAATCGCATCCACGCCCAGCGCCTTGCGAATCAGCTCGACATATTTCAGAACGTACTCTGCCGGAAACACCGCTTCATACGGATCGCGAGGCGACGCCGGCCACTTGCCATTCTTGGGCGGAATCTTGGAAGCGGTATAGATCCTCTTGCCCGGATTGTTGCGCAGCAATTCGCCCAGCAGGCGGTCGCACTTGCCGTCACCGTAGGCCCACGCGGAGTCGAAAAAATTGCAGTCCATGTCGGCTGCCGCCTGCAGCGCGTGCCGCGACTCTTTGTCATCGGAGTCCTTCCAGTTGCCCATTCCCCACAGGCCCTGGCCGATTTCACTCACCTTAAAATTGGAACGCCCCAAACGCCGGTAATTCATTCAGATATTTTCTCATTAATTGCGATATTGATGTTCAACGGTTCTACCCGCGTGACCACTCCGGCGTAAGGGCCGAACACTGACAAAATCTGGAAAAACCCTTATTCTAACCATGAAACACGCGCTGGGCCCACTTTCCGCGCACGCATGGAACCGCCTCTTTTATCTAAGACATCAGGATTGATGCATATGAGTACGCTGGGAAATCGCACCGGGGAACCTGCGCTCTCGCCGCTCGGCGCCTCCCGCCTTTTGAACGTCAGCGCCGGGGAATTTCTGGCCACCGGACGCGCCGGCATGGAAACCGCCAAAGCAACTATGGCGCGTTTCAAGGCCGCCGCCCGGAACCCACCCGCTGGCGAGGGCGCGAGTGAGGCCATCCTCGACATTTTCGATGCCGCCTTTGCCGCCTTGCAGAACGTCGGCGCGCGCTGCGGCCTGACCCACGAAGTTCATCCCGATGAAAAACTCCGCGAAGCCGCCGAAACCTGCGAGCAAGAGGTCAGCGCTCTGGCCACCGAGTTCTCTCTCGATCGCGAAATCTATGATGCCTTGCAGGCCATTGACCTGACCCACATTGACGAGAATACCCGCTATTTCGTCGAGAAGAATTTGCGGGATTTCCGCCTCGGCGGCGTCGATCGTGACCCTGAGACCCGCGCCCAACTCAAGGAGTTAAACCAGGAGCTGGTGAAGATTGGCCAGGAATTTTCCAAAAACATTCGCGATGATGATCGCCGCCTCGAAGTTGACCCCGCCGATCTTGATGGCCTGCCTGAAGACTTCCGGCGCTCGCACCCAGCCGGCCCCAACGGCAAGATTTCGATCTCCACCGACACCGTCGATTACTATCCCGTGCTCACCTACGCCCACAATGCGAAGACGAGAGAAGCCCTGTGGCGCCTCTACCTGCAGCGCGCCCACCCGCAAAACCTTCCAGTGCTCACGCGCATGCTCGAAGCCCGTTTTCGGGTCGCGCAACTGCTGGGTTTCGACAACTGGGCAAACTACATCACCCAGGACAAAATGATCGGCGACGAGAAAAACGCGGGTGACTTTATCGCCCGCATTGCCGAGATCTCACAGGCTCGAGCAGCTCACGATTACCAGGATTTGCTGGCGATTAAGCGTCAAATCGATCCGGAACCATCAAAGATTAACCCGTGGGACCACAGCTACTTAATGGAGAAACTTAAAGCGCAACGTTGTGGATTTGATTCCCAGGCGGTGCGCCCTTATTTTGAATACAGCCGGGTCAAGCAAGGCGTACTCGACATTACCAGCACTCTCTTCGGCATCCTATATCGCAGGGTGCAGGACGCGCAGGTGTGGCACCCGGAAGTCGAGACCTACGACATTTATCCCGCCGGCGATGACCAATCCCCGCCGCTGGGACGGATTTATCTCGATATGTTTCCCCGCGAAAACAAGTACAAGCATTTCGCGCAGTTTAACCTCATGAACGGGAACCAGGGCAGCACCCAAAGCAATGCCCGTCCCGAAGGGGTACTGGTCTGCAACTTTCCCCGGCCAGGCGCGGAATCCGATGGCCCCGGCCTGATGGAATACCGCGACGTGCGCACCTTATTTCACGAATTCGGACACCTGTTGCACCACGTATTCGGCGGCCGCATTCGCTGGGCCACCCTCTCCGGGACTGCGGTGCAGATGGATTTCGTCGAGGTGCCATCGCAACTGTTGGAGGAGTGGACGCGCGATGCCGCCAGCCTGCAGGTCTTTGCGCGCCACTACCAGACCGGCGATCCCATTTCGGCCACGCTGGTCGAACAGTTGCGCGCCGC
>JBBSHD010000326.1:0-2990 GCA_038253455.1 Terriglobales bacterium
GGAGTAATAGCCGAGGGCGGCGTTGGTGGGCAGATCAAATTCATCGTGCACCGCCCCGGTCGCGGAGAGGGACAGGGTTTTTTCATAAACCTTTTTCTGGTCAGGCCCCTGGATGGAGACGTTGACCTGGCCGGTCCGCGGCGCGCTCAGATGCTCGCCATCGATACGGCGCAGAATGGCCTTGAAGTGACCAGTATGACCAGGGCGATAGACGGGACGGTCGGTATAGAGGAATCCTCGCCAATCCTCGCCGGGCGAGCTGCTTTCATTCATGGAGAAAGACGAGACGATGGCGACATCGCTGCCGCGCTGCGCCAGCAGCCAATTGTTTTCCGATGCGCCTTTCTCCGGTTTCAGTTCGGCAAGGCCCTGGGCATCGGTCGTCGCCTGGGCCAGAAGGGTCTTGTTGCCCCAGTATGAGACCGGGGCGCCGGCGATGGGGATGCCAGTGCGGCGATCAACCAGGTAGGTGAGCGCGTGTCCCGAGGACAGGCGGGTAATCAAAGCCACTTCGGAGACGATGACGACGGTATAGGCCTTGAGCCTGCCGTCAGTTGCTTCCAACAGATATACGCCTGATATCAGGGGATCGACAGGAAGATCAAGCGTTTCGGAGAGAAACCGCGGGGGCATCGTCTGTCGCCAGCGGGCAACAACCTGGCGGGGATTGAGCACGGGAACGTCGGCGAAGGCGGCGTTGCCGATGATGGTGGTGCGTTCGCTCGCCTTGACCTGGCGTTCGCGAATGTTTTCGCGGGCCTCAGCCGTAAATTGCCGGCGAAAGAAATTGCGTATGTCCAGCCACAGATCACGCTTCCAATTGTGGAATTTTTCCAGCGGGGAGATCTCGTCAATGCGCTCCTCGGCGCCAGAATGCGAGCCGTTGTTGAAAGCATGGACATCATCGAGCTTGCCAAAAAACTCAGCTGGGTCATTGACCCGGTACAGCCGGAAATCGAGCACCTCGACATCGCGGCCGTAAAAGTGGATGGCAATTTTTTCTCCCGGGGAATATGTCTTGTCGATGCTAAGAGAGAAATAAGGCTGGCGCTCACGGGCGTGGGCGGATACGCAATGCACCGCGCATACAAAAATAAGCAGCGTAGAAACCAACCGGCGCGCTCGCGATCCCGTGGCAGCGGCACTCATTGATCGTCTCCCAGGATGTTCCAGCGGTACACGCCGAGGAAATTAGGATTGCCAGGGACCGGCCACCAGCGGGCGTCGGGATGTTTCAGCAGTTGAGCAAGCCGCACTCTTCTGACTTCGCCGGGGCCGTGGCCCATTGGGCCGGTGTGATACACCACCCAGTCGCGGTCAGCGGCGGGGGCGGTCGGGAAATGGCTGGGGCCGACGAAGATCATCGAGTGAAATGGCGACTGCTGCTCTAACTGCCGGAAGAAGATCAGGTCGCCAGGGCGCGCAAGTGCGATATCGCGTCCCAGCATATGAGTATTCAGGTTCTTGAGGGTCCTGGCGTCGGCGAATTCGGCGTAAGAATCCGCATCGCTGCCGTCATTCACGCGAAAGATTCTTGCTCCCCGGGGCGCGTGAGGCAACTGATAGGCTTTCACCGCTGGCAGCAGCGGCGTGCCTTCCAGGCGCATCTGGCTCAGCCATGCGGCATCGTGTTTCCACAACGCTTCACGGTAGGCAAACCGCAGCAAGGCGGAGCAATCCTTGATTTCGGCGGGTAATTCTGCCGGGGGAATGGCGGCCTGGTATTCGGCGAGAAACGTAAACCAGCGGCGGAAGGCGTCGCGATCAGAGACCTCGGTGAGGCGCAGGGAATCCGCGGCGCGACCGGACGTGCTGGGGGCAGCGACGTTGGGTGCGGCCGCCGGCTTTGTGCGACCGGTCAATGGCAGGATTATGGCCAGTACCGCAATGGGCGCCATGGACTTTGTGCGCAGATAGATTTGGGGGAATATCAAATCGGCAGGATTATAGCTTGTCTGGGTTTACTTCCCGCGATAAAGACCTGGCTTCGGGCGAAGAAAGGCTTAGAGCGCAAGGTTAATGCTTTGTCTCGATCCGTCCCGAGACGATCATGAGCGAAAAGAATGGTCGCGCGAAGAGTTTGCCAGCGGGTAGGGGTTCTTCCTCGCCCCGATAGAGCCGGGGATCGTCAGAATGCAAGGGAGGCGAGGCTGTGGCGGAGCGGGGGCGATCGAGAACAACCGTAGACCGACGATTCGTGAGAGGGAAGATCTGTCACCTTTCCGCAGCTCGCCGGCCTGCTTACGAAGTAAACAGGCCCAGGCTTTGCAGGGGCACATCGATCCCCGGGGGTTCGAGGATGGCCATGTTGGGCAGCTCGCCGCGGTACATGGCGATCTCGTCGCAGGCGTGAAGCTTGGGGCAGTTCACACAATCTTTATAAATTTTGTCAGGCAGGTCTTCGCGCCTTGCCACCACGAATCCCAGGCGGCTGAAGAATCCTGGGACCCTGGTGAAGAGGCACACGCAACTCACCCTTTGGCGACTGGCCTCGGCCAGCAGAGCGCGAATCAGCTTGCGGCCGCCGCCTGTTCCCTGCAACTCGGGCAGGACGGCGATGGAACGAACCTCGGCCAGATGCCGGCCGTAGAGATGCAGAGCGCCGCAGCCCACTACGCGGCCATCCATCTCGACCACCACGAAGTCGCGAATGTTTTCACACAACTCGGCCAGGCTGCGGGGCAGCAGCGCGCCTTCCTGCGAGAAATGCAGGATAACGTCGTAGATCTGTTGAACGTCGGGAAGGATAGCTTTACGCGTGCGCATAAGCTTCTCCTTTCACGGCCATGATGTTGTGCTCGGCTTCGGCCAGGGCTTCCTGCACCCGCACCGGCGCGGTTCCTCCCTGGACGTCATAACCGGCCAGCACTTCTTCGAGGCCCATGGCGTTGTGAAAGTCCTGGTCGAAGTCTCCAAACTGCTGAAGCTGGGCCAGCGACAGATGCTGTAATTCACATTGTTCTTCGAGGCACAGGCGCACGGCCTTGCCC
>JBBSHD010000327.1:0-2976 GCA_038253455.1 Terriglobales bacterium
ATACATTGTCATCCTGGAGCGAGCTCTTGCTTCTTGTTTGAGCGAAGGAACTTGCGTTTTCTTTGAATCTTGCGGAGTCACGGCCGCCGATCTTTCGTAAAAATGAAGTCGCCGGCCTTACGCTGTTTATGAAAGCCCGCTGCTCCCCACCGAAAGGACAACAGCGCCATGACCGGGGAAGTTTGACCGCGGAATCAGCGGTTGGCTATACTTGCCAACAGGTTTGAATGGTCGGCCGCGGAATGCCGGGCGGGAGTAACTCAGTGGTAGAGTGCGACCTTGCCAAGGTCGAAGTCGCGGGTTCAAATCCCGTCTCCCGCTCCAAAATTCATCGGCAAGCCCTTGCCACGCAATCCTTCAAGGGCGCGGTACCCAAGCGGTAAGGGAGAGGTCTGCAAAACCTTTATGCGTGGGTTCGATTCCCACCCGCGCCTCCATAACTAATTTTCTTCCGTACGATCTCAACCTCATAAAAAAGTTACTGAAAAGTTCACCGGGCTTCGCCCGGCTAGAAGTCCACTCACTCCAAACTTCCCGGCGCCAAGACCAACTCCTCCTCCGCCGACGCCATCACTTTCTCTTGGCTGAACAGCAGCGGAAAATATTTCCCCTGCGACCACAGCGGCAGCAGGTCATCGTAGTGCTTGCTTTCCGGCTGCCCGCTCTGTCCGGGGACGTTGACCGCCAGCGACCGGTCCCAATCCCCGGTATCGAGGATTTCGCGATAGCTCGCGCCCGACTTCTGCCACCATGCGTGCGCGGTGGCTGGCGAAGCGCCGCCGCCAGGCTTCTTCCCCGTTCGATGAAACGACCGATGAAACGAGCGATGAAACGACCGCGGCGGCGGATTGAAGCCCGTGGCATCGACCGTGTCTCCATCCCCCGGGCGCTCCACCGGTCCGCGATCAAACAGCGCTTCGCCCCCAGGCTGCCGGTCGAGATCGTGGCGAAACTCAACCTGGTGCATCGCGCCCCAGCGCCACTTCCCTGCTTCCGGCCCCTGATCACGCGACAATTCCTCCGCCGCCTGCGCCAGCGCGTTTCGCATTAGCTGCTGGTGCTCTCCGGCGGAAAGGAATTGCAGGATGGCCTCTGCGCCCAGGTCTTCCTTGCCTCCACCCTTCGCGAGCTGGGCAAATACCTCGTCGCGCAGCCGCACCAGCCATGCCTCGTAGAGCGCGGCGGCAGCCGAATCGATCCCCAGCGCGCCATCCCATTGGCGCAGCATTGTTTCCGCCGCTGTGGCCGGGGCCATGTTTCCCGACCCTCGCGCCAGAAGCTTTACCAGCGCCAGCGCCGGAAGGGACACCACATCGTTTTGCAGGGCCGCCATATCCGCCAGCGCAATTTTTCTCTGGCCGCCGTAGCCTGCCAGCACTTGGTTGATGCGATCGATCCTCCACTGCGACCACTCATATCCGACTTGATAAGGATAGTCATGCGGAATCACATTGTTATTTGCGGTCGCATAAAATCCCGCCGCCGGATTGAACACTCGCGGCAGGTCCTCGAATGGAATAAACCCGCTCCACTCATGCCGGCCGGTGCCCGGCGCCGGCAACAGCCCGCTCCACCCGCGGCGCAGGGGCGTCAGCCCTGCCGATTGCTCGCCAATGTTCCCCGCCGTGTCGGCGTACACCATGTTTTCCGGCGGCAGCTTCCAGCGCCGCATCGCCGACCGAAACTCCTTCCAGTTCTCTGCCCGGTCGAGCGCCAGCGATGCCAGGTACCCGGCCGTACCCGGCTCCGCGCCCGCCCAGCGCAAGGCCAGCGCCCGATAATGTCCCGGGTCCTCCCAGAGAACCGGTCCATGGCGCGTGAACTTAAGCAGGCGATGCACCGGCGCGGCGCCGCGCACCGCGATTTCGGTTTCCTCGGTCTTCATCGCCACCCATCCGCCGCCATCCTTATATTGGGTGGCGTCGGCCGGGTTCAGCTCCTCCACATACAGGTCCTGCTGATCCACGGGAAAGATGGTCAGGCCCCAGGCGATGTGGGCGTTGTGTCCAATGCTGACGCCCGGCAGCGCGGGCTCGCCGCCGCCGATCACGTTCCACCCGGGCGCGACCAGGTGGACGATATAGCGCAGCGATGGCAAGCCGATAGTGCGATGAGGATCATTCGCCAGCAGCGGATGCCCGTTGACCGTCAGCTTCCCCGCAACCGTCCAGTTGTTGCTGCCGTTGCCTCGCTGCAGATTCGACAACGTGTTGATCGCGGTGGCCGCGGCCTCATCATCCTGGTGCATCGCTTTTTTCAGGACGTTCGCTGGATCGCCGGTCGCCTGTTTGTCAGGCGGGAAAACGGGGAATTCAATCCGGCGGTCGCTGCCCACAAGCCCGTTCAGCAACATCGGGGAAAGCCCGGATAGATCCAACCCGGGGGCGGGATCTAGTCGAATGTCAGGATCAAACCGCAAAATCTGCGATGCGGCTTCCGCGCCAAACTTTGACAGAATTTGCGCATGCCGCAACTCGCTGGAAGCATTGCCGGTCATGGAAAAGGCGGCCGTGCGCGAAAGACAGTCTTCCGGATTCCACGGTTCCGGCCGAAAGCCCGCCAGCTGGAATTCCAGGGGCAACCCACGGCCGCCTGTACGGCTGGCCTCAGCGATAAAAGCGTTGATGCCGGCGGTAAATGCTTCCAGGATTTGCCGCGCATCGGGAGCATAGCTCGCATACTCGGCATCCATATCGCCGCGGTAACGCAGCAGCCGGGCGAAGTGGTCGGTCTCAACTTCAGACGGCCCCAGCACCTCGGCCAGGCGTCCCTGTCCGGAGCGCTTCCATATCTCCATCTGAAACATGCGGTCCTGCGCCGCCACAAATCCCTGGGCAAAAAACAGATCGTGCTGGTTCTCCGCATAAATGTGGGGTACCCCCCAGTGATCGCGCAATATCCTGACCGGACGCTGCAAACCCGGCAGTTTCAGCCGTCCGCGAGTCACCGAAAGCGCCGCGCGCGCATCGGCGGCAA
>JBBSHD010000328.1:0-2976 GCA_038253455.1 Terriglobales bacterium
GTGCGCCGGCTGTACGAATACGAAGATTTTCACGGCTTTCTGATGGCGTTCAAAGCCGTGACCGAACGCCTGCGCAATCCGGGCGATTACGAGATGATCGCCTACAAAATGATGGAGCAGCTTCGCGCGCAGAATGTTCTGCATGCCGAAGTCTATGTTTCCGTCGGAGTGATTCACTGGCGCGGCCAGGATTTTGCTCCCATTTTCGAAGGCCTGGAGCGGGGGCGCATCGCCGGGGAGCGCGACTTTGGCGTCTCGCTGCTGTGGATCTTCGACGCGGTGCGCAACTTCGGCGTGGAACCGGCGCAGCGCGTGGCCGAGGAAGCGGTAAAATTTCGCGACCGCAATGTGGCTGCCATCGGAATCGGCGGCGATGAGCGCAAGGGCCCCGCGGAAATGTTCAAGGACGTCTATGCCTACACGGCCGGACACGGGCTCCATCTGACCGCGCATGCCGGAGAGAATGCCGGGCCTGAATCCATCTGGGGCGCCCTCAATATGGGGGCCGAGCGCATCGGGCACGGGTTGACGGCGGGGCAGGACCCGGAACTGATGGAAGTGCTGGCAGAGCAGCAGATCCCCATCGAGATGTGTGTCACCAGCAACTACCGGACGCAATGCCTGGCGCCCGGCAGCGAGCACCCGCTGGGAAGATATTTTCACCAGGGATTGATGACCACGATCAACACCGACGATCCGGCGATGTTTGGAGTGACGCTCAACCAGGAATATCAACTGGCGCAGGACCTGTTCGACTTCACCGACGATCATTTGCGCGAGATGGCGCGCAATTCTTTTGAGGCATCTTTTCTGCCGGCCGAAAAAAAGGTACAGTTCCTGCACATGGTGGACAAGGTGGCGTTATAACTCCGCATCTCAAATTGTCGCTTTTGCCGGGAGTCTTTGCCATCTGCCGCTACCCCGCCGATACCCGGCTTCCGGAGTGGGCGGGCAAGGCAGGTTTTTTCGCCATCACCCGCACGGTGGACGAGCTTTGCATCGTGTGCGAGGCCAATGTCCTGCCTGCCGAAAAACCCACCCATTGTTCGCCCGACTGGCGGTGCATCTGCCTGCAAGGGCCGTTCAGCCTCGATTCGACCGGAGTGCTCACCGCGGTTCTGGCGCCGCTGGGCCTGGCCGATGTCAGCATCTTTGCGGTGTCAACCTACGAAACTGATTACGTGCTGATCAAGGCCAAAGACGAACATCTGGCGCGCCGGGTCTTGCTCGACGCCGGCCACGTGTTCACCAACTAGAGCGATTCGGTTATGTCCTTCAACCTCCTCTCCGGTGTCATCCTGACGACCCCCGGCTTTATCGGGGTGAGGAAGGACTCCTACAGTTCCACAAATATTTCCCTCGTGGGTTTTTTCGGTCATCCGCTACGGATCAGGCGCCGCGAACGACGATCATCGTAAGTGGTTAGTATTCGGCGGAGATGAACCATCGGGTTAGCTGAGAGTGTGCAGAGGGTAGGGATTCTTCCTCACCCCGATAAAGCCGGGGGTCGTCAGAATGACATCCCGTTGGGGAACTTCCTGGGGCGGCTCCCTCGTAGTTCTTAAGAAAGAAAGAGGGGGGTAGGGGACTGGAGAGGGCGAGATTTTCCGAGGGCCAGAATCGAAATGGGGATACAGCAATTATGAAAGCACTCTAGCTGCTTCCCGTCGCCCGGCTACTCCCATTAAGCGGCGGATTTCCGGGTGAAGAAGTCGATGATCCATCGCCGGGTCTCGCCCGGCGCCAGGCGCACGACATCGGCGTGTTCGTTCCCCTGCGACAGCAAGTTGAAGGCATCGGTGGGGGACGTGTTGGGCTCGATGCAAATGGCCCGGCGTGGAGCCGGGGTGGTGTACACCACCACGTCGGGAAATTCCTGCGCGTTAAATTCCACCACAGTTTCGGAGCCACTGCCGTGATCGGACAGTACACACCGGCAAATATGGTCCGCGCCGCTGGTCACGCCGGTGAGGATGTCATCGTACTGCAGACCTTTAAGGTCGCGGGGCTGGCGCAGGTCCCACTGGCCTTCGACCGGCAGCAGCTTCCCCGTGGGGAGAGCATCGAGAGTCTCCCAGCGGCGGCTGGCGGGTACGGTGAGCGAAGCCTTTTCGGGCAGCCGGAAATAAGGATGGATGCCGAAACTGCATGGCATCTCCGCCGCGCCTTTATTGGTGGCCAGCGTCTGCATGGAAAGCCGTCCGTCGAACAGCTTGTAAGTGACTTCCACGCGAAAGGGAAAAGGAAACTGTGTCAGTATCTTGTCTTTGTGCTCTTCGGCATCGAAGACCGAGGTGAGCCACGCTCCGGCTTGGTCAGAGGAGCCGGTCTCGGTCACCTTCCAGGCTTTGTCGCGCACGAACCCGTGACGCGGCGGATCAACCTTGAAGTGGTGTCCGCCGAAATCAAATTCTCCGCCGCGAATACGGTTGGCAAATGGAAAAAGAATGGGAATGCCGTAGCTGGTGGCCTTGTTGCGGAAGTCATCCCAGGTGACCGGCTCTAAAACGGCAAGCTGGTCGCACTCAAACGAGAAACAACTGTTGCCCAGGGCGGGCGCGATCTCGACGCGGGCGCGATCCAGTTCGATCAGCGAATAAACTTCGATCCCATCGCGGGAATCGATCTTGACGGCGTATTTCGGCGGCATGGGTCATCTCCGGAAAGTGAGAAGTATATCCAACGGGAGCCAGTTGCGGCAGGTGAAACATCTTTCGTTTGATCAACCGCGAGGATTAAGCAACCCGGCTTAGGCGGGCGGGCTTCCAACCTGCAAGACATTATTGCGAAGCGATCAAAAAAGGTTCGAGGAAAGAAGAAACCATGCGCAAGCGACGAGCAGGAAGTGACGCATTGTCAGGCGAAGAAGGCCTGGGCATTGAAGAACTGGGACCAGAGGGTGCGGGATCAGATGAGTTGGGCTCAGACGCCGGAGGGCAGTCAGGCGACATTCAGGGGTTATCAGCAATTGCCAAC